>NZ_AUNJ01000077.1 GCF_000447775.1 Bacteriovorax sp. DB6_IX | reverse complement strand
ATACTTGATATCAAAGTCAGAAGCTATTTGAACATTCTCGTGATTAAAACCTCCTGAGATAAGTAGAATCTCAGGATCAACTTCTTGATTGTCACGAATATGTTTTATCACCCCAAGACCATCAAGCTTTGGCATATTGATNTCAACAACAATAAGATCAAATTTTTGATTGTCTAATTTTCGACAGGCATCGACACCATCAGTTGCCTGAACTATTGACTTGAATAGTCCTGACTCTGCAAGAATCATGTGTAATGAATCTACAATCATTTTTTCATCATCAACAATTAAGGCATTCATCTCCATTTTATACTTCCTCTTATCTTAGCTTTCTCGCTATGAATTTATCGGTGCCTCTTATTTTTTTATGTACATAATTCTAGTTAAAATTAGCTAAATTAATTTTTACTTTTTAATCGTCTCGTAAGTGGTTTGTAAAAAAGGACATCACATCTGACATGTTGATTAATCCGATTGCCTTACCAGAGAGATCGGTCACAGGTAGGTTTCTGAAGCCTCCGTGACTCATCATGGCCAGAGCGATGACTATTGACTCATTTCCCTTTATTGTTTGTGGGTTTGGGGTCATATGTTTTTCTATGGGATCATTGAGTTTTGTGTCTTGGCCAGTGATCTTCTTCAAGATATCTCTTTCTGTGATAATACCTGCTAGGGTAGCGTCTTCGTTGACGACCAAGCAGCTAGTAATATTATTTTCTTTGATAAGTTCAAGGGCCTTCTTTACAGGATCACTTTTCATGACCATCTTTGGTTGCTCGCGTTGAATTTCATCAATCGTATATTCTAGTAGTTCCACTAATTCAGTCATGGTTCCTCCAACTCGTTCTCATGAACATTATCTAACTATTTTAAGCAAGCGCGATACTAATGATTCAAGTAATTGTTGAGGGGAGCTTAACAGTGTTGGAACATTGATTATTTAGCCATTAAAACTCCATTTTTCATGAATTTAGCTTCGTAATCTCAAGCTCTTGAGGGGCGATAAAGTAGGCAAGTTTTCTGGTCAGCTAAAGTATTTGAGAAAAATAGCCGATGATAATAGTAGGAGATTGTATGAAGATGAATAAATTCGTTTCCTTTCTAACTTTTGCATTCTTAATGAGTGCTTCAGTTTTAGGGCTAGAGAAGAATTATTTTAAAGGCGAAAACTATGAGCAGCCTAAAAGAGAGATCTCAATAATCTCTTCTGATTCTGGTTATTATCCTAAGGCACCAACTGTCTTTGTCGGTGAGCAGGTAAGGGTTTTCGTGACCTCTACGACCAATAAACCAACGTGTATGATTGTAAAAGATCAAGAATTCTATGTGGAGGCCAAGCAAGGAGAGATGTCTGAAGGAGTTCTCTACTTTGATAAGTCTGGTATTCATGAGTTCTATTGTCCCGCTTCTGGACATAAAGGGAAAATTGTCGTCCTTGAACATCCTGATAGAAAGAAAGAGCGAATTCGTCGAGAATTGGCCTCTGAGAGAAAGAAAAAAGTAAAGATTTGGCGTCCACGTGACGAATAGAAGACAAGATTAATTGGGAAATGAGGTCCTATGTCTTCAGTATTTACAGATGCTATATCCAGTTTACTTTCACCAATAGGGGATCTCCTAGAGGATGAGGGTGTATCTGAAGTTATGATCAATGGCCCACATGAAATCTTCGTTGAAAAGAAGGGTCTTGTTTTCAAAGTTCCTAATCAATTTGCAGATGAGGGGGCCCTCGTCTCGGCTATGAGAGCGATTGCTCAATCAGTTCATAGAACAATTGATGAAGATAATCCAAGACTTGATGCTCGTCTTCCTGACGGCTCACGTATTCACGTTGTCCTGCCTCCAATGGCAAAGAATGGGACGACTGTTGCGATTAGAAAATTTTCAAAAGAAAAATTAACTTTAAAAGATCTTATTGAATTTGGTTCCCTCTCAGAAATGGGGGCTAGGTTTCTTGATATTTGTGTCTTCTTAGGAAAGAACGTACTCGTCTCTGGTGGGACAGGTTCTGGAAAGACGACGATGCTCAATGTTTTGGGGAGTCGTATGCCTAAAACTCAACGACTTATTATTATCGAAGATGCGGCCGAGCTTCAAGTTAAGGCCGATCACGTTGTAAATTTCGAAACAAGAAAGGCCGACCCAATGAAAGGGGTTGATGAGGTTTCTATTCGTGACCTTGTTATCTCGGCCATGAGACTTAGACCAGATAGAATTATCGTTGGAGAGGTTCGTGGAGATGAGGCTCTAGATCTTGTGCAAGTTATGAATACTGGTCACGATGGATCAATGGGAACAGTGCACGCGAATAATCCAATTGATGCCTGTACGCGACTTGAAACTCTTTGTCTGATGGGGGAAACAAAAATCCCACCTGATGCAATTAGAAAGATGGTTGGTTCAGCCCTTCAAGTCATTGTTCAGTGTAATCGCTATCATGATGGGGGAAGACGTACTTCTCATATCTCAGAAGTTCTAGGTGTTGATGCTCATGGAAATTATATCGTTAAAGATATTTTTAAGTGGGTACAAACGGGAAGAGATCCTGAGACTGGAAAGTATATTGGTGAGATGGTTCCTTGTAATTATGTCCCAACTTTCTTTGAAGATATCGTGGTTAACAAACTGCCATTTCCAAAATCTAATTTCTTGGCCCCTGATTGGGCCCGTGAATTAGTGAATCCAAATAAGAAGAAGGCCGCCTAGGCCCTTGTCTAACTAGTTGAAACCTTGTTTGGTTTGACGAAAATACACCTAAATTGTCGAAAATAAAGTAAACGGCCTGTGGAATTATTACAGGCCTTTGTTTTATAGTGTCCGGCCTATGATACATTTTTCAAAATAATATATCTTGATGGCCCCTAGGCCTATAGGAAGAGACGACATGAGACATCTACATCTAGTACTAATTCTTTTTATTTCTACCCTGAGTGTTCAGGCCGGTATTAAAGATATTCTCAACCCTGAGAAATTGGCCGGAAAAGTTCGTGAAGAAATTGCTGAAATGGATATTAGTGCCAGTGTCAAACTTGTTGATCTTGATCTTGCCGAAGGAATTGGGATCTCTTCAAAATATAAGTATGAAGTTGAGCCATCATATCAGGCCAAGCACTATACCAGAATTGATCGTTGGAAACTTAATACAGATATTAAGGCCGGTGATATCATTAAGGATATTGTTGAACTACCAGTTTACCTCAATATTGCAAAAGGGGCAGAGGTCAATTTTGTAAGACAATTCCCATCAAAGAAAGAGGCCATGCTCAAAAAGCCGTACTTTCTCTCTAGCCTACCTGTCAACGCAGACAAGGCCCTTAAACTTCACGTTGGTGACTTTGTCTCTATTCCGACAACGATGTCTGTGGCCGTTGGTGCAGGAATTGGGAATGCCTATGAAATTTTAAAAACTAATGTTGGGGCCTATGTTGTCTTCAGTGGACAATTCCTCGTGCATGTTTACAGAATGAAGGATTCAAAAGTAAGAGTACGTCTTATTGCACAACGAAACTCAAGTTATGGGGCCAATAGTAGTGCTAAGTTAAGTTTTGATATCTTCGGAATTAGTGTTGTTGATAGACAGATTAAGAGATGGGTTGATCTTGATGTGGCAAAATTTGGGGGATCTCACGGAAGTGGACATCAGTTAATTATTGATTACATCTTTGATCTTAAAACTGAAGAGGCCAAGCATGCTTACAATAGTATTCTCGGATCGACATTTAAGTTTAAAGACGTCGATATGTTTAAAGAGTATATCAAAGAAAGAGGACTTGAGGATCGTTTGATTTCTGTTTATGAAGATGCGGAGGTTCTTTTTAAAGAAGATGTAAATAAGAAAGCTAAGCGTGTCGATCGAATTTTTAAAGGTTTCAACGACTTTAAAAAGGAATCAAGTCACTTCAAACTTGGTCTACTTGTGACAAGTTATAGTAAGAATAAAACATTTATTGAAAATAAGATTTCTTATGATGATAAGCATGGTCAAAGAAAGAGATTCTATTATCCAACTCAAACTGATTACAAGAAGAATGAGTTTGATATCTTTATTCTTAAGGCCAAAGAAAGGGTTGTGAAGACCACTTTTGGACTTGTTCCTCTTGATGATGAGGATTATGGCGATTCCTATACAGACTTTGGTTTTACCTACGATAGAAAAGATAAGGTCTTTAGAATCGATGAGCAGAGAAAGTATATCCAAATGTTAAATGATACCCTTCCTGATGAGTTATATGACTCAATTGACTGGAAAGGATGGGATGAATACAGAAGTCGTCCAAATACAGTGGCGTCGATGCAGGTTATTTTTAAGAAAGAGGCCCTTGCCTTTCTAAAAGGAATGCAAGAGAAGGACATTCGTAAGAAGCTCTACACTTTTTATAAAGAAAGAAAACTTGTGGACATTTCACTTGTTGATGGATTCTTTAAAAGATTGTGGAGAAAGTTAAGACTGATCAATGGTGAGGAGAGATCTGACATTAAGTATATCTCCCAAAAGCTCTACGCTGTTTTTAATAGCAATGAATTTGACGGAAAAGACCGTATCAAAACCCTTATGGATTTAAGAGATCGCTACATCTTTAAAAGAATGGGGTTCAAGTTTCTAATGTCTTTAGTACCTGCAAATGAGCTTGATAAGTATGTCTACATCAATCTTAGAATGCACTCGAAGAAAGATGAAGAAGTCAAATTTGTTTTTGGAACTCAAGGCTACTCGGAAGTTTATCACGAACTTATGTATGTCAACTCAGTCTTAAATGATCGCTCAATTGATTTAAGACTGACTGAAAGAGAACTAAAGTTTAAAGAAGAAGGGCAGCTCTAATTATATTTTTGACTTGGTATGGACCTGTTAAATGTAAATAGTATATGAAGCCTCTCCTTTATATTGATTAGAAACTGAAATTGGTTTATTGTGCGTGGTGTTATTAGTTGAAATTTGTCCCATTAATATTTTGTTCATAAGGAGATTATCATGAAAGTAATAGTTATTTTAATAGGAATGCTTGTTTCTAGTAATATTTTTGCAAAGACAAATTGTGATATACACCTTGTCATGTCTGAAGTTGATGGAAATCACCGCTTAACAAATAAAATCTTGAATAAATTTGAGAAGAAAGGGTACAAGATTACTAAGGCAGCTTCTATCGCTGATATTGAGATTCAAGACAATGTTTCATATATGACAATATTTTCTGATGTTCATTGGAGTTTTGGAGCTAGAACTTCTGTGAAGATTGTTAATTTAACTTATACTGATGGTTCTCTAATAGATCGTAGTGAATCTGAGTTTAACATTTCTAGAAATCCTCTTGTTGGTTCTGCACAGAAATCATTACTGAGAAAAGTTTCAAGAAAAATACCTTCTTGTAAAAAATAATCTAAAGATATTATGACAAAAAAATGGCCTGTATTGGCCATTTTTTTTTGACTATACATATTCTTCAAAAACTCTTTTAACATTAAAGCTACAGCTAATCGATCTCAGTAGCGTAAAGACACCCATGACTTTTCTGTCAATAAAGATAAAATCCGAAGGAATTGAATCAAAGCTCATGCTCTTTCTCAGCCTTTCGCCAATTTCAAAGAGCTCGTCAGGTAATTTTGTTTTTCCCCAGTCAAAGCTCTCACTACGAAGAGGACTTGAGGCCTTAAGCATATATTCCCACAGAATATCCTGGTCATAGGAGAGTGATTTCTTTGTATAGGAAATAAACCTTTCAAACTCGGCCAGAAATGCTTCCTTGTCTTCTTTAAAACTATAGATCAGAAAATTCTGATAGAAAGTGAGTTGCTCTTCAGAGTATTCGAGACAGGCGCCGAAGTCTAGAAGTGTGAGATGCTCAAGTTCTTCATCTATAAAGTAATTTCCACCGTGAGCATCAGTTTGAACTAAATGAAGGTGAAAGAGCTCTTTTAAAAAGAGGGCAAATATTTTTTCACCAAGTATATCAATCTTTGTTTGATCAATTTGAGTACTCTCTTGCTTGATTTTAGAGAGGTGCCTACCGTGGACAAAGTCCATACATAGCACCTTATCATTTGAGTACTCTGGATAGTATTTTGGAAGCTTGTAGTAGTCATCATCAAGAAGTTCAGCGTAACGATTAAGGACTTCTCCTTCGCGCTTATAGTCCATCTCATTTTTTAGAACCTTCTCGATTTCTTGAAAAATATCTGATGTATCAATTCCTTTTGGAACAATTTTAATACTTGCCAAGAAGAGCTTTAAGAAGACAAGGTCTCCCTTGATGGCCTTTTCAATACCTTCATACTGAATCTTTATCGCAAACTCTTTCTTGTCACTTCTTCTTATTGCCTTGTGGACTTGTCCAATAGATGCGGCGGCAATAGGAGAGGGATCAATTTGAAAATCATCGATAAGAACGCTTGGTAAGAGTTTTTCGAGCTTTTCAAAATCTAGGTAGTGAGTTGAGCCATGGAGCATTCGAAGTTTTTCATTAACTTCCTCACTTAAGTAATATTCTCCATATTGAGAGATGAGTTGTCCCGCTTTGGTAATAGAGCCTTTGTAGTGAGAGAGGTCGTCGATAAATTTCTTTGGATTGACGCCTACTAATTCTTCGAGGACTTTGGCCGGGTCGTCGCGATGCTTTAAAATCGTGACACCTGTTTTCATAGCATATTTTAGAAGAGATGTATTTCTTTGTAGGAGACCTTTCTTTATATTCTTAATTCTTTTCACATCATATCCATTAGAAACTGCTACCCTTAAGTGGGGGTGGAACTTTCTTATCCCCACGATATCACTTCAAAACTTGCTTAAAATATCTAACAGTTCAAAAATAAACTCAGTAAGCTTCTGTTGTTAAAGCATTGTAAGTTCTTTTTAACCCCATTTATGTATAGCAGTTTATATAAGTTAGATATCGACTTCTATATCATCTTCAGAGATTTCAACTGTGAAGCGATCCTTACCAAGCTCCTTGGTCTTTTCCACAATTTCTTCCATATCATCAGGGCCAAGCTCTGGGTCTAGCTCCATCTCATGGGCAAATGTATTGATGAGGAGAATGGCCATCTTAAGGTCAGAATCATCATTGAATTGGTTCAAAGGAAATTGTACCTTGAAGCCACCTGTGAATTTATCAATATCTACATCTATTATCATGAGAAAATTCTAATCAAAGTCAATGATTTTGGGAAGATAGAAAAATACATACGCAGATTCCTGTTTGCTGTGTGACTCACTGCGATTGCAATAATTACGCTATTCAGCTTTAATGCCGATCCACTTATTTAATTTCTGGTAGAGGTGATAGTTTCATGAAACTGGTCGTGATGATCTTTGTTTGTACATTTCTTTTTTCTCAAAGGACTTTTGCTCAACAAAAGAGAGTTTTCGACTTAGATACCCGTGTCAGGGCCACTGACATGTCACCAACCATTGGACATATTGGAACTTACTGTACGGGAACACTGGTGGCCCCAGACATCGTTATTACCGCCGCTCATTGTGTTTATAGTCAAAAGTATAAGCAAGCCTTGAAGTCCCCTTATTTTCGCCCTGGACGAGATGGAGACACTTATTCCTTTGGCCAATTTCACTGGCGTAAGATTGTTGTGGCAAGGGCCTATGCTCAAGATAAAGAGAAATCAAAGGATATTGCCTTTATTAAATTACACCGCAAAGTTAAGGGGATTCATTCATTCTTTACTCTTAAGCCTTCGCCAAAATCTAGTCATATTAAAATTACGGGTTACCCAAAAGATCGTGAATATGGAACTTCTTGGAGTGATGAATGTGAGGCCTCTGTTAAAGATGACTTTCTTGAATATCAGTGTGATACCACAGGTGGGATGAGTGGGAGCTCAATCATTCAAGATCAAAAGCACATCATAGGTATTCATGCTCTAGGTGGAGAAGATGCGAATAAGGGGATGATTATTGATGATTCTGTCTTAAAGGCCTTTTCTCGTTTAAAGAAATCACACCCTGTTGATTCTAATGATTGGATCACGTACTTCAATAATGATTTCACTTTCTATGATGAGTTTGATCGAGTTTTTCTAGTAAACCCTTCAAAGTCAAAATTGGATGTTGCGGTTATCTACTATGATTTTAATCGTGAAGAAAAGCGTTTGAAGCTCAGCTTAAGCCCCTTTGAAAAAAAGGAGGTTTTTAAGACTCGTCGTAGTAAATTCTATCTCCGCTATCAGAGCTCTCAAACTGTTTTTCCTCAAGATGAAGCAAAGTGCGAGAAGTTTGATGGCAAGTGCTTTAAGAAGTTCACCATTAAGGGCGCCGATTGGGGGCACTACGAATTTAGCTTAGATTTTGGTGCTAAGTCCCTGTAATTAATATTATATTCCTGTCTAAAGATTAGTGTCTAAATTATTGACACCCTCTGTATTGTTTTCAGAAACGACCCTGTTCATGTCTTTTTATTCTAGAATATCAATGACCATATTCTATTATTTTGGAGAGATAAGACAATGTCATTTAAGAAAATACTATTTAGTTGTGCTCTTACATTCGCGGCCAGTGCTTCAGGCCTCAATGTTGATTACATCTCAAAAGATATTATCACCTTGAGAAAGCAAGGGAATAACCGCTTTGTGGAATTGGCCAACTCTCGTGTTGAAAAAACTAAAATGAATGTTCAAATTACTCATCAAGATGGTGCAGTTGAAAAGTATAACGTTGCTATTGGTCAGAGTGAGAAGAGAAAGAATAAGGAGCTATTGGAGCTACGTTTGAATAAAGCCCAGGCCCTTGTGGGTCTTAAGCGCCATCAGCTTCATAAGGCCTTCGTTGAAAATGGACGTGTGAGAATCCCTGTTGAGGTGGCCAAGAATGTTATGGCCCCAAGTATTAAGAATGATCTTAAACACCTGTTAAAGAACTTAGACAGAAATATTAATAGCTCAGATATTAAAACTCATATTAAAACAGTTAAGATTGATTGCAAGAGAAGGTCTTCACTTACTCTCAAGTGTACGACCCTTTCAAAGATTAGTGCTTCGGTAGATAGTGCAAAGAAGTCAGAAGTTCAGCAATTGATTGGTCACCTTAGTGATCTAAAAAAAGAGATGGCCTCTGATCTATCTGTTAAATATGATATGGATGGTTATAGGGAGTTTTTAAATAAGAGTGAAAGGCTCATTAAGGATTCACTTAAAACAATCAAGTCAAAGAATATTGTCACAACATTACTCGATACGAAGCAGTTAATTATTGATGAGCGTCTAGAGTCATATGAGTACACGGCCATCAGGGCCCAAAGTATTGTTAAGTTTGTTGATAGGATTCTAGTAAAGCTATCTAAAGCATCATAAATCTTGGATAGGGCCGAGCTTCTTCGTTTTGATAAGCTTTTCAAAGGCCCTATCAAACTTCTTCTTGATCATTTCTCTTTTCGGATAATTCTTAGAAAATGAAATATAGTTATCATAGCTTCCAATAAAGAGTTGACTCACCTTAAATTTATGTAACATATTTTGCTTTTTTAAGTGATGTCTTGCCATGATATCACCAGCAATAAAAATATCAATTCTATTTAGATCCAGCATTTTAATAAGTTTGGGAAGTGAGTCTGAATGAAAGAGCTTCACGACATTAGGATCTGACTTGAGAAATTCATTGAGCTCTCGATTGGCATAACTAAAGTTCTTGATGATCGCAATTCTCTTATTCTCGAGTGATTTTACCCCTCGGTATTCCCAGTTAAGACTCTTTCTTGAAAAGATTTTTACCCTTTGAGTAAAGATTGGCCTATTCATAAAAATAGAATTTGGTACATGGTCCTTACCACCTAGAATCATTCCGTGAAAATCAGAGCTGGTCTTTAAAAGTCCAAAAGCTCGCGTCATTGAGGCCTTGTGAATTTCAATTGGAACCTTGGCCTCTTTGGCAATTTTCTTCGTAATATCTATCGCCAATCCTGTGCCATCTTGGCAAACAAGTGGACAATAATCCACTGTCAGTAGTTTTACTGGAGTGAGTGGGCCTGCTGTATCACTATTGGCAAGAGCGATAAGTGGAAATAGAAGACAAAAGACTAACTTGTTCACCCTGCTATGATAAACAAAATTCCGTGAAGCGACTAGTTAATAATAGTCCTTTCTACGTCTTTTATTGTCTTGAGGACCTCAATAAATTTATTGAAGAAATCATTGTAGACGCCCTTGATGAGAACTCTTTGATCAGGCTCCCTATCTTTAATTGAGCGCTCAGAAGAGTCTTTAAAATTGAATACCGTCAGGAGAAGGCCTTCTTCTAGTATATTAAATTGAATATCTAAATTATAGGCGATGAGTCTAATTGTCATAACGTCATCTTTTATTCCCCAAAAGAGTTGGTACTGAAGAATTGTTTCCACATGATCAATCTTCTTTAGGGCATTAATTAAAACATCCATTGAAACTCTGAACCACTCCCAGGCCTTCTCTTCTAGAGGGACTTTTTCCGGTGTGAGTTCTTTAAGTTTCTCTATTGAGGCATCAATTTGCTTCTTGATGAGTTGGGATTTCAGGTCTTCAAAGTCCCTGTTAAAGCTTAGGGCCTCTTCCGCTCTTAGGGTGTCTTTCTTAGCAATATGATTCATACTCAAAGTTAATTCTGTTTCTTCTGAGCGATAGATCTTATTCAAACCCAAGGTTGTATCTTGTTGGGTGTAACTTAATGCTTGAGAAATTTCACCAAATTTTGGAGAGGGATTAAAATTAATGGCCAACCATAGGGGAGAGTTATTCTCTTTATAATGATTGAGAATCTCTGCTGTGAGTTTCTTTTTAGAGTAAAATAGTGATAACATACCCATTGCCCTTGGTTATTGATATAGTAGCTATAGCATTAAAAGACTTATTTTTATATGAAAATCGGAATATTTGACTCAGGCATTGGTGGACTAAGTATCTTAAAAGAGATTCATCAGTTGGACCGTGCCCTGGACATTTACTATATTGCAGACTCTTTGAATAATCCTTATGGAGAAAAGAGCCAGGAGTTTATTATTCAGCGCTCTACTGAAATCAGTCAGCAATTGATTGATGAGGGTTGTCAAATAATTGTCGTGGCCTGCAATACGGCAACGGCCTGGGCCATTGACCAACTTAGAGAAACTTTTAAAGAAGTCACTTTTGTTGGGGTTGAACCCTATATCAATGTGATCAATAAGAGGGAAGACTTGAAGTTAAAGACGGGTCTAGTGATGGCGACACCACTTACGGGGAGCTCTCTTCGTTTTAAAGAATTGAAGAATAGGCTTGATCCCGAAAATAAGCTCCAGGTTTACTTACCTCAATCCCTCGCAAGAATTATTGAGAGAAACTTCTTTGATAATTCCAGTGAGCTTGAATCTGAAGTTTTAAAGGAAGTTAGTCATATTCCTAAAGATTATGACTTCTATATTCTGGGTTGTACCCATTACCCACTGGTTTCAAATATTTTAGAAAAGGCCTTAGGTGCCGAGATGATTTCTCCTTGTTCAATGGTTGCTTCAAGAGTCGATTCTTTTTTGACTCACCAAAGTGGACTAAAAAAGCAGACTTTTTTCTTTCAAAGAACCGATCGAGAAAGTCAATGGAGTGAAGTCGAATACTCAAAAATATTTAAATAAAATATCTCTAGCTCCGATACTTAATTAGATTTAATTTAGTAGCGAGCTTTGATGAAATCACTTGATAATCTCTTTATAAAACCATTTATACCTAAGATGGCCTTAGAGGAATCAAAGTATATTCAAAGTGATTATAAGTTACTAATTCACTTCCATGTGATTAGTTTCTTCTCAACTGGTTTCTTCTTTATTTATTGCCAGCTTATGAACTTTGAAAAAACCTCATGGGCAGTATTCATAAGCTTTATCACAAGTTTTGTCGGCCTCTTCATTTTGAAGATGTTTAATTATACAAAGCTCGTTTCCCATCTCTTTACATTGTGCTTTTTTATAACCTTTCTCGGGGCCAATATCTTTGCTGGTATGGGTGTTAATCCGGCCATGGTTTGGTTTATTCTCTTTCCGCTTGTTCCCGTCTCTTTGATCGGAATTAAAGAGGGCCTGATTTGGACTGTCTTTGCCTCTGTCGTTTATATCGGCCTAACAATATATCTTAAGACCTATCAGATAGACTTGAATGAAATTCATGGCGAGCTCGCTCTCCATTCGGGATTGACCAATCTCTTCTTTGGACCACTTATTGTCTATGCTCTTTCGGCCTTTGCCTATCGCTATAAAGATCAGGCCATTATGGATTTAGAAAAGACCAATATTCAATTGGAAAAGCTCAATGAAGAAAAGCAATACCTACTCTCTGTCTTATTTCACGATTTATCAAACTCAGTCCATGTCTGTCTGAATTATTCAGACCCAGAGTTCACTGAGGAGTCGAAGCCGGAGCGTATGAAGAAATGTCTCGATCGAATTCAAAGTGTTTCTAAGAATATGGATAGTCTTATTGCTCATGTTCGAGAGTTGCAGGCCGTTGAAAGTGGAAAGAAGAAAATTCAACTCACTGAAGTTCATCTTGATGATATCTTTGAAAACCTCTGCACTATTTTTGAATCTAAGTTGGATGAAAAGAATATTAAACTAGAGCTTCATAGAGAAAGAGAAGGCGTGAAAGTCAGGGCCGAAAGAGTTAGCTTTTCAAATAGTGTGATTAATAACTTAGTCTCCAATGCGATAAAATTCTCACCAGAAGATGAGACTATTAATATCTGGGTGAGGGATTTTGATGGCATGGTTGAAATACGAGTAGAAGACTTTGGACAGGGAATACCGGAAGAGTTGCTTCCTCATCTCTTTGACTTTTCAAAGGCCTCTTCAAGAGAGGGAACGAAAGGGGAGAAAGGAACTGGTTTTGGGCTTCCTACTGCAAAGAAATATATCGATATGTTTGAGGGAAGAATCTCCTATGATTACTCCAACCCAGAAAAGAAAACAGGATCTCAGTTCAAGATCCTTATCCCTAGCGCTTAGTGCACATGTTGATCAATAATATTGAGACTATTGCATCCACTTCCTGCTGGAGGTGGGACTTGATTCTCACATCTCTTATCATCTTTAGGACAATTTAATCTAAGGTGAAAATGTGTCTTATGATATTTTGCCGGTCTTAGAACTCTTAATGTGGCAGTATGGCGAGCAATTTCTTCTTTACTATACTTGGCCTTATTCAGCATTTCCTTACAGTAGTAACTCTTAATGGCCTGATCCACAAAGATTCTATTGGCATCAGTATTGTGGACAAGGTAGTCGAGGATAAACCAGTTTCGAGCTTTGTGAAAATTCTTTGTGATCTTGCCACTTTTTACAAAGTACTCTTCCCACTCAGGTGCCTCTTCACTCTGTTCATAGTTATTATGTCTAAGATAGACAACATCAGCATCAAGACCATTTTGATGAGAGACATGACGATTAATTTTTCCACCATTTTGAGCCGATAGGTCACCCACTTGTAATCTTTCTGCATTTGGATACATACGTCTTGTGAGATCAGCTAATTTGTTTAACTCTGTGAGCATCTCTTGTGTTGTGTAGTTCTTACCACGTTTTTGGAAGAGCTTAATAAAAGTTGAGTTATGGTAGATATCTTCAGAGTTTTTAAGTTGTCCTTTGGAATAAAAACCAATGGCCTCTGAAGCATAGGTAGAATTAAAAGAAATAAGAGCTAGTCCTAAGATTATTTTCAACATAACGAATCCATTTGTTATTTAAGATTTAATTAATTTTAACAGTCTTCAATCATTTGTGACAAGGTTGCAGTATAATACCGTTTGGAAGGGGAGAAATTGTGAAAAAGTCACTATTTATAGTTGGTTTACTAGTTGTGTCATGTTCAACTCTCAAAAAGAGAGACTGTTCTAGTCTGGATTGGTTCGAGCAGGGCAGAATTGATGGATCACAAGGTCATAGGAAATCATTCTTCATGCAGCATGCAGCAAAATGTCATAAGAAGCCTGATCGCACAAAGTATTTGGCCGGTCGCGAGCAAGGGCTAAAGCAATTTTGCACTGAGACAGGTCTCTATCGCAGAGGATATGAGGGAGGACTTTATTTGGGCGAGTGCGCAAAGCTTTCGACTTCTTTAAGGGCCGCTTACGAGTTGGGGCGTGATACTTATCGCGAGAGTGAAGAGATTAAGGAATTCCAGAATAAAATAGTCGAACTAGAGGACAAGCTAAAATTTGAACTTGAGCCAGATGAAATTGATGAGAGAAAAGTTGTGCAGGATGATATTAAGCTCTTGCAGTATCGCATCAAAGAAAATTTTGAAAGAATCAAGGCCCTAAGAATTAAGGCCTATCAGAGAAACTACATTGTCAAAGAAAACTAAGGTCACTATAGTTATAGGTGTATTTTTAAGCAACAAGGATGATTAGATGTCGAAAATTACGGATATTAAAGCAAGACAAATTTTAGACTCAAGAGGAAACCCAACTGTTGAAGTTGATATTTTTACTGAAGCAGGAAATATGGGAAGGGCCGCTGTTCCTTCAGGGGCTTCAACTGGTACCAAGGAAGCACTTGAGTTAAGAGATGGTGATAAATCTTACTATGTTGGTAAATCAGTGAGAAAGGCCATTGATAATGTAAATGCAAAAATCAAAGAAGTTGTTCTAGGGATGGACTCGACAGACCAAACTGGAATTGACACAAAAATGCTAGAGCTTGATGGAACAGAGAATAAAGAAGTTCTTGGAGCTAACGCTATGTTAGCTGTTTCTATGGCCGCGGCCAGAGCTGGTGCTCTAGATTCAAAAAAAGATTTATATAAGTACCTAAGTGAAGATCTTAAAGTTCCAAATCCTGTTGGAGCGATGAGACTTCCGGCACCTTTAATGAATATTATTAATGGTGGAGAGCACGCATCGAATAATCTCGACATTCAGGAATTTATGATCGTGCCACATATTAAGAATTCTTTTTCTGAGAACTTTAGAGCAGGTGTTGAAGTTTTCCACGCACTTAAAAAAGTTTTAAGTGATGCTGGTCACTCGACAAATGTAGGAGATGAAGGTGGATTTGCTCCAAACCTTGGATCACATGAAGAAGCGATTGAATGTATTTTAACAGCTATTAAAAATGCTGGTTATAAAGTTGGGGAAGAAATTAGTCTCTCTCTAGATGCGGCCGCAAGTGAATTCTACAAAGATGGAAAATATCAAATGCAAGGGAAGTCTCTTTCTAGTGAAGAGATGGTTGATTACTATGCAAATCTTTGTGAAAAATATCCAATCTACTCAATTGAAGATGGTCTAGATGAAGCGGACTACAATGGTTGGCAGGCCCTGACAGCAAAAATTGGTGACAAGGTTGTTCTTGTTGGTGATGATCTATTCGTAACGAATAGAAAATTCTTGCAGAGGGAATTGAGAAGAAACAAGCAAACTCAATCCTAGTTAAGGTTAACCAAATTGGGACTCTGACAGAAACATTTGAAACTCTTGATCTTGCGTTTAAGAATAACTTCAAGGCCATTATTTCTCACAGATCTGGAGAGACAAGTGATGCCTTTATTGCAGATCTCGCTGTTGCAACTGGTGCTGGTCATATCAAGACTGGTTCGGCAAGTCGTTCAGATAGAATGGCCAAGTATAACCAGCTTCTAAGAATTGAGGAATCTCTTGGAAGTGCTGCAAGATACGATCTTATTAAGTAAGTCCTTATAATTAGGAGTGTAGAAATACACTCCTATTCTCTATTACAACTAAAATTTACTGGCAAAAACCCGATAAACTTATTGGAAATACACTTAACGTAGTTGAATTTAAGTAAGGGCCCTCTATGCCAAATGAATTAACGAAGAAATATTTTGACCGCCTCTGGCCAATAGACTTGTATAAGTTATCTTCCTTTATTTGTGCGGCGATTCTATGGCCGGCCTTTTACTATTTATGAAGATAATTTCTTTTCTCATGCACACTTTATTACGGCATTCTTATTGGGAAATGCTTATTTTTATTTCTCCACACCGCAACTCACAAAGTATCTTCAAGTCACAGGTCAACTTCCTTGGTACTTTCTATTTCAAATTGTCTCTATCATAGGGATTAGTTACGCGCATAAAGTTAATGACTTTATTTATATGGGCTTCATTCCTGTGCTTATGGGAATGTACTACTACACTGTTGTGCAAGAAAATAATGAAGGTGTAAAACCTAATAAGTCTATTTTTATCTATACGGCCATCTTCTGTGGTCTGCTTATTTTTGAATCATTTAAAAAGGGAGAAATATTCTCTTACGGTGAAATGGTCGCTCTCGTTGGTTTTGGCGTTTGGAGCTTCTGTACTGCCTATTGGGGATTTGAGCTCTATTTTCAAGGAAAGAAGAATCTTATCTCAAGACTTCTTTCGACTAAGGAACAGAGTTTAACATCTTCTCGTTTTGATAGAATGTTCTTTCATGATGTCATAAATCATACTCATGCACTCTTACTCTTTTTAAGGAGTAA
>NZ_AUNJ01000076.1 GCF_000447775.1 Bacteriovorax sp. DB6_IX | reverse complement strand
ACATCTTGCATAAAGCAGTTATGATTTATAACTGCCCAAATTCTCCCTGCAATTCTTCCACTAAAAACAAGCTTGTCATCAAAGATGGCCGCTACAAACGAGCTTGTGACTCTCGAAAAATTCAGCGCTTCAGATGTAAAGTCTGTGGTAAGAAATTCTCTCGAGCGACTTTCAGTTTTGAAAAGTATCAAAAGAAGCGACGTGTGAATCACCGAATTTATCGCATGCTCTGTGATCGCTCCTCCATGAGAAGTATCTCTCGCGAGCTCAATATCAACTACAAAACAGTCGCAAGAAAAGTTCAGTACCTGGCGGAAAAATCTCGCAGAAGGCAGCGAAGGTTTTTGAAAAAACTAGAGAAGTCTCAAGTACAAAATATGCAATTTGATGATCTGATAACTTTAGAGCATACCAAGATGAAGCCTCTAAGTGTGAGTCTTGCAGTAGACAAGAAACGCCGCTTTGTCCTTGGGGCGGAGGTTTCAAGGATTCCCGCCTTTGGTCATCTCGCCAAGAAATCAAAGAAGAAATACGGATATCGAGAAAATCACCATGAGCGAGGGCTCAATCGTTTGATGGAAAAAATTTATCGAACAATTGATAGAGATGCTCTGATTGAATCTGATGAGCACAATACTTATCCAAAAATAGTCGCAAAATACTTTAGCTCACAAGAGCACAAACGATACAAAGGAGGAAGATCTTGTGTGGCAGGACAAGGAGAACTCAAGCGCCAGCACTTTGACCCACTTTTTACACTGAATCATACGTGCGCCATGTTTCGTGCTCATATTAACAGGCTAATCAGAAAGAGTTGGTGCTCAACTAAGAGAGTCGATATGCTTCAAGCGCATATCGATATCTTTATTTGTTTTTACAACTTAGATTATTTGGGGGGACTTAGCCCCACGTAAGTGGAGCAGTTTATAAAAATTACCTAAGAAGCCCAGAGAAGAGACCACGTTTCTTTTCTTCTGGGTTTTCAATTTTCTCACCCTTTTCAAAAAGAACTTCATTGAATTGAGAAACATTCTTAGCCTCGACGATGGCATTGTTAATGGCCTCACTTCCGCAAAGACATACACCATCTAAACGTGATTTTTCACTGAGTAGATAAGAAAACTTTAATAAGTCTTCCTCTGTATCAAAAGGTCCAATTCTATTTTACAAAATATAGATGGGCATAGTCATCCTTTAGAAGGCTAAGCTCATCAAACTCGATCATCCCTTTAATTGAATAAGCATGATCGATAAATCGCGCCATATTATTACGAGAATCGATTGAGTAAATGACAAAGAGAGTATGTTCTATATTCATTGCGCGATCACTCCAAAGTCTAAAGAAACACTTCCCTTAGGCATAAAGCTTAACTCTATTTCATGAGTCGTATTGGACATCTCAACATTCTGTTCATCAATAATCTTTTGAAAAACAAGAGGTGTTGGATATTTTATTTTCACCTTTCTCTTGTAGCTTGATGGATTAAATACACTTAGTCTTTTTACCTTATCAAACTTCAATTCACTTGGACCAACATTTCTCTCATGCCACGCATAGCGAACACCGCTTTCCGCATCAATCTGACAGTATGTCATATCCAAGCTATTAAATACTTTTGCCCAAAACTGATTCTTCTTTTCAGACTTCGACTCTTCCTTCATATCAAGATCAATAAGCTCTTGAGAGTCATAAATAAAGAGACGACCTTCACCCATAGAGATAGTCTCGATCTGAGTTAGATATCTTATCTTCTCAATTTCAAGATCATTTTCTAGGTAGAAAGACTCTAATCTTCTCTGAATATCTTCAGTCATTCCACGCTTATCAATGATGACATTAATACCATTCATAAACATTCTCAAAGCACTTGAGAGATATTTCATATTGAGATCAAAGCCAGAAAAATAGAAAAACTCGTGACTCTTGTCCAACTCATCTTCCCACTCAAAGTTCGAATAAGTAGAATAACAAAAATCCCATGAGAAAAAACTCTCACAAAAG
>NZ_AUNJ01000075.1 GCF_000447775.1 Bacteriovorax sp. DB6_IX | reverse complement strand
GTTATCGATAGCCATCGATGGATTGAAGATGAAAATGGAGAGATTTTTAAGGTTCCAGTGAAGCAAAGACTTTATATGGAAGTAAAGAACGAAGTTGTCTACCAACCATCATATTATGACGAAGACCTTAATGATTATGTTGAAGTTGAGATGGATCAAAGAATTCATATCATTTACAAAAATATCGCCGATGAAAACGACACTGTTTTTGATGATACTGAATACTATGCAAAGAAAATTGGAGAAAACAGATATCGTCTCTACGATTGTGATTCCTCTTCAAGTTGTTACTCATCAGCATATCTGGAGTTTTCAATTTACGATTCGCCTAAAGGAAAAGTCATTAAAATCAAAAAAGAATGGCAAGGTCATAAAGGTTGGACTTTGAATATGTTTAAGAAAAATGACTTTCTACTAGAAACAAAGAATTAATCCTTTATAGGGGGAGAAATCCCCCTTATAATTTTTCTATGACTGATCAAAATAAAAAGACAATTCAATCATCACAAGAAATCATTCAATTTCTCGAAGATTTTTCTTACCTCGATAATGAAAAAGAAAAAAAAGATATAGATAATCTCATCCAACACATTGAAAAATCCCGTCATGAGCTAATGCAAAAATCAGTATCAATGATGAAACTCAGTCACTTTAGGATACTCTCTTCAAATTCTTTAAAAAGAAAAGAAGGCCTCAAATCTTGGGACAACGCCAATAAGCACATCTTTCAGCATATTGCGAATCGCCAAGAAATCAATAGAGAATCAATAAATGAGATAAACCAAATCCTCACGGATTCAGAAACAAGGCCTCGTACAGAAGAAATCTACACTGGAGAATGGAAGTATCTAGAGCATAAACATCTCGAAGAGTGCTGGAAATCTTTTCAGAAACAAGTTCTTTCTAAAGAACACTCAATCCTAAGATCTTGTGAGATTTATATATGGCTCGTGACAATGCATCCATTTACAAATGGTAATGGTAGAACATCGCGAATTTGTGCTGATTGGTCATTACTTGAACAATCTTACTTGCCATTATGCTTTGACTCTTCAGTCTCAAGTCATGTTGCACTTACGATAGGAAATGGAAAGAGGAAAAAGGTAAATTCAATAGTAAAGACCCTTAGAGGAATTCTAAGGGCCTATGAGATTTGCTTAAATTAATTACTTAGTCACAACATTAAAGTCTAGCTCAACATCGTCAAAGATCATTTTGTCACCTAGGCCTGAGAAGAATGATCCTGAACCATATTTGATTCCATAGTTAGTTCTATTGAAAACTAGTTTTCCAGACATTTTATTTCCTTCAACAGTTACCTTAAACTTAACTGGCTTAGTAACTTTTTTAATTGTTAAGTTACTTTCTACTTCATAAGTGTTCCCTGATTTAGAAAGGATTTTTTGAAGCTTTAATCTTGCTTCTTTATGCACTGGAGTATTAAAGAAGTCTTCATTCTTTAAGTGACCTTCTAGTTTTGCCTTCCACTCACCTTCAAGGTCTGTAACATTAATAGAATCCATATCTACAATAAATTCTGCAGACTTGAGAACTCCATTACTATCGAGAGTCACCTTTCCTGATTTGAAACTAACTGTCCCAATATGTTTTCCCGTAACTTTCTTTCCAGTCCAAGCAAGCTTACTCGCTGATGTGTCTACAGTGTGAGTCTTCTCTGCAAATGTTAATTGTGTTAATCCTAATACAGCTAAAACTAATAATAACTTTTTCATTTATATCCTCCTGAGAATCAATTTCGTTCTTAGTTATGAGATAAGTCTAGTCTTGATACCGTTCAAATAAAAGTATATAATTACGACCAAAACGTTCTATTTTTTGAACATAGAATCGGACAGAGGAAACTGAGATGAACCTAGACCAGCTACAACTACTTAAAATTATTGATGAGGAAGGTTCTTTCTCAAAGGCCAGTGAAAAACTCAATAAGGCAAAATCGGCGATCTCATATACAGTTTCAAACCTTGAAGATGAGCTGGGTCTCTTGCTCATTGATCGCTCAAAGTATCGTCCTGTTCTCACTAACTATGGAAAACAGCTCCTTGAAAAGTCCCTACCTGTACTACAGGCCTTTGAGGACCTTGAGCATTTTGCCAAAACTCTTTCAAGTAACCAAGAACTGAAAATTCGCCTCTCGATGTCAGCCCTTTGGCCAGTAAATAAGATAGCTCCCGTCCTAAGAGACTTAGAAGAGAAATATAATCAAACCGAGATTGTCTTTACAACAGAAGTTCTTAGTGGCGAGAGACTTCTCTTTGAGGGTCAAGTAGATATGGCCATCCTAACAAATCTCGAAAATAGAGTTGATATTGACTATAAAGAAATTGGAACTCTAAAAATGCCAATGGTAATTAGTGCAAATCATCCACTTGCTAAAGAGTGCTCTAAGAAGAAAATCGGCAAGAAACAACTTGAGAGCTATCCACAAATTATTGTACGTAGTACCTTACCTACAGAAGGAAAGTCTTTTGGAGTCTTAAAAGAAGCTAAGAAGTGGTACGTAAGTGACTTAGAAACTAAGTTACGTCTCATTCTAGAAGGTCTTGGCTGGGGAAGACTGCCTGATCACATGGTTGATGAACTCATCCAAAGAGAAGTCCTTAAAGAAATTACCCCTCAAGAAGATAGGGATAATACTATTAGCGTCTATCTCGCGCGTAAGAAAACGGACTGGCATGGACTAGTTAGCCACTATATCTGGGATCACATATAACCTGAATTTATTTCACGGTTTATCCCAGAGTTATAACAAAATGTTATAACTGCTCAATGGATATTAACCTGAACTTTCTACGTTCCTTTTTAGAGCTTGCTGAGACACTCAATTTCTCACAAGCGGCCAAGAACCTTTCAATGGCCCAACCTGGTCTTTCAAGACAAATAAAACAATTGGAAGAGAGTTTACAAACAACACTATTTCTTAGAGACAATAAGCGTGTCCGCTTAACTCAAGAAGGACAGTTCCTTAAAAACCATATCACTCCCCTGCTCTTAGGACTTAATGAAACATTAGGAGAAGTTAAAAGACTCTCTGATAAAATCTCTGGAAGAATTACTATTGCATGTCCTCTTGAGATTGGAGAATTTCTAATATCACCCCTTGCGGCGCAATTTCTTGAGATCTACCCAGATATTGAGGTTGCCCTGAGATTTGTTTCAATGGAGCAATCGCAAAAGATGTTGCTCAATGGAGAAGCAGACTTTGCCATTGGCCTAGACTTTGCCGATCAAGAAAATATTCGTAGCTATTCTTTTGTTAAACAAAAATCTTACCTTCTGTGTTCAAATAAAGACTTTAATGTCGAAGATGTTAAAGATTTAAACTATGCGGGATATCATTATGAAGACCCGCTTATTATAAAGTTTGTAAAAAGCTATTCTCCAAAGCTTAGTGTCGGAAATATCAATATAAAATTCTCGGCAAATTCCCATAGTGCGATTGTTGATTATCTCATCAAAACACCTAATGTGGTTGGCGTACTTCCCTACTATAGTAAGCCCGTGATAAAGGCCCTAGATAACAAAGAACTCTTTATGATTGAAGATTACTTACTATCAAGTGACCTCTTCCTCTTAACAAGTGTCGAAGAAACAATCCCCCTAAGAAAGAAAGTCTTCCTCGAATTTCTACTAAAAAACTCACTCTCTTAAATTACCAAGGTACCAGTATCTTTTTCTTATGAGTTCTGTGTCATTTAACGCAAGTCTCATAAGAAAAAGATACTGGTACCTAGCGAGGGTTAGATTGGGAGGAAGAAGAGGCGGTTTGATGGTAGAGTTACTCTTAGTTTTTGATCTACCATATAGTGTTCGTGTCCGGGTCTAGCAACAATGAATTTGTTGCGATCCATTGTCGCGATATGAAGAAACTGACGGTCTCCACG
>NZ_AUNJ01000074.1 GCF_000447775.1 Bacteriovorax sp. DB6_IX | reverse complement strand
CAATAATAATAGAGACTTACAACTTGGAAAGATACTTTTCCACGTGACGAATTCCTTCAATTCTCTTCTTCATAGACTGAGAAACGATGCAAGACTCTCCCACACATTGACTATGGAATTTTTGAAAACACTGAGCGAGAAGATTGAAATACTCCTTAGATCCAACAACAATTTTATCAAGTTCCTTCTCTGACTTTTCAACAACTAATTTCTCTTGGTTTTGGCTAAGACATTCATCGACGCCAAAAACAGTGT
>NZ_AUNJ01000073.1 GCF_000447775.1 Bacteriovorax sp. DB6_IX | reverse complement strand
AAAATCAGATCTTTATGAACAAGGCCATAAATTCTCTAAGATCAATTAGAGAAGAAGCTACAGGAACTAAGACTGTTAGCACTTATAATGCGAAAGGATTTCGCAATAATCGCACGTTAGAACAAAACGCGTAAAGGAATTTAGAGTTGTCTAACTTATTAAACATTGGAAGAACAGGATTGCATGCTTCGAAGAAGGCCTTAGAGGTCACGGGGCACAATATTTCCAATGCTAATACAGACGGCTATTCTAGACAAAAAGTTAATCAGACAACAAATGTCCCAATCACAAAAGATGGACTCATCACTGGTACAGGGACAAGAGTAAAGAGTATTACACGTGTTCACGACAAATTTGTTGAAAAGCGTTTAAGAGATGCTCATGCCGATAGCTCTTACTATGAAAATAGAGCTAATCAACTTTCTCAGGTCGAAGAAGTTTTTAATGAAATCGATAATGAAGGTTTAAATAAAATTTTAAATAATTTCTTTAACTCATTCAGAGATCTAGCAAACCAACCAGAGAACGAAACAGTTAGATCTGTTGTACGTGATAAAGCACAGCTAGTTGTTAAAGGATTTCAAAAGAATCAGTGAAACACTAGAATCAATTTCTCGTGGTATTGATAATAAGATTGAAAGAGATATTGAAGATATCAATCAAGAAGTTCGTACTGTTGCTAAGTTAAACAGAAGGATTCGTGAGCTTGAAGCGATTCACGAGGAAACAGGTGACTTAAGAGATCAAAGAGATTTAGCTATCAAGAATCTTTCTTTAAAGCTTAAGATACATACTTATCAAGATGAAAGAGGTAACTATGTTGTTACTTCACCAGGACTTGGGACTTTAGTAACTGCTGCTCAATCCCAAGAACTTAAGGCCTATACCTTCTCTAAAGATAGCTCTTCAAATGGAATGGATGGTTCAGTAGAAGTTTTCTACAAGGACAAGCCAGGTCAAAAGTTAACGAGTAAAATTCAAAAGGGTTCTCTCGCAGCTGTTATTAAAGTTAGAAATAACGATGTTAAAGAGCTAAGAGAGAAAGTTGATGAAATCGCCTACAATTTTATGAACTTCGTAAATGCTGTTCATAGACGTGGGTACGTAAATAGAAAAGTTGAGATGGATCCAAATGGAAATCCTATAAAGGGTGACAACAAAGGACCAACAACAGGTATTAACTTCTTTAAAGTTCCGACTTCTAAAGAAGGTGCTGCGGCCCTCATGGACCTAAGCCAAGAAGTAAAATCAGATCTTTCTAATATTTCAACAGCACTATCTCCTAATAGTCCAGGGGATAACCGTGTTGCAATTGCTATTTCTAAACTACAACACGAAAGAGTCATGGGTGAAGGAACAGCAACAATGGAAGAATACTTCCTAAAAACAGTTGGAAAAGTAGGTCTTGAAGCAGGTAAGGCCAAGCTTGATAATGAGCAGTCTGAAGGGCTTGTTGCTCAGGCAGAAACTATTAGAGAGAGAATTAGTGGTGTTTCTATTGATGAAGAGACGGCAAATATGGTCCGTTTCCAACATGCTTATGAAGCATCTGCTAAAGTAATGCAAACAGCGAATGAAATGTTCGACACTGTAATCTCGATTAAGAGATAGGGAATAAATGACAAGGGTATCAGAAGGTAGTGCAGGCGCTGCCATTAAATATTCAATAAACAAGACTAAGAGGAAACTTGAGAAGCTTCAGCTCCAAGGTGCGACTCTTAAGAGTATGTCATCCCCTTCTGATGATCCAGTTTCTAATGTCGAGGCAATGCAGCTCACGAGTATCAAAAAAGATAACTCGCAATATATGAGAAATGCAGACTTCGCACTTATGCAGCTTAATGTAACAGAAAAGTCTCTTGAGAACTTAACTGAGCTTCTTTCAAAAGCAAAAGAAATTGCCATCGCTCAATCTTCCGATATTTATAATCCAGAAGTTAGAAAGAACGTTGCAAACGAAGTTGTTCAACTACGTAATATGGCACTATCAATTGCCAACAAGCGTATTGGCCAGCGTTATATATTCGGTGGTTTTAAAACTCTTGAGTCTCCTTTTGATAAAAACGGTAATTACCGTGGTGATGAAGGGCATATCACTTTAGAAGTTTCTAAGGATTTCTTCGTTCAGACTAATTTAAATGGTGCTGAAGTTTTCTTTGCGGACTCAAAGTTTGACTCGAATCAAGATCACCCTCTCAATGAATTTCCAGAGATGAACTCATCTCCACAGAATATTGAGAATGTTAAAGATAGAGAAAATGAAGAAGTAAGCCCGGAGCTTGCGAAAGCAAGAGAGCTTGCCTCGGTAAATAATGATAAAGGTTTCGAAAAGAGAGAGAATATTTTCTCCCTACTAGAGACCCTGGCCAACGCTTTAGAAAATGGAGACTCAAAAGTTATCCAGACACTACTTGAGCGTTTTGATAGTGCCACTTCTCGTCTTATCACGATGAGAACACGTGTCGGATCAATTGTGAGTTCTGTTGAAAACTCAAAGAACACAATTGAGTCAGACAATATTGATAACGCAGCTAGACGAAGCAAGATTGTAGATGCTGACATCGCTGAGTTATTTACTGATTTAACGAAACAACAAGAAGTATTAAAAACAACATATAAGTCTACGCAGGGACTGCTTAATCAGAAATTATTAGACTTTCTGAGGTAACGCATAGCAAATCGTGCAAATATTATTTATTTTAGCGTGTTTTGCTATTTTTTGCTTGCATTTCTATTTTCGTAGTAATATATGAACCATTGCCAACCGAATCAGGACGGTTCAAAACGAGGTTTATGTATGCTAGTTTTAACAAGGAAGCTTGGGGAAAGTATCGCAATTGATGACAATATCAAGATCGTAGTTGTCCAAATAAAAGGTAAACAAGTACGTCTTGGGATCAAAGCTCCTAAAGAAACTAAAATTCACAGAGAAGAGGTCTATAAGGCCATCCAAGATCAAAACGTTGAGGCGTCTCAAGCAGACACTAATACGATTTCTGACCTTGCTGACGCACTTCACAACAAGAAATAAATTCCGCTTGCACTTCTGCCCCTACGGCTGCTAGAATCTAGCCAGGGTTAAAGACCCATCGGGAATTTGGAGGCACACAGTGAAAATTAACACAACTAGGTTTGGTGAACTAGAAGTTGAAAAGAAAGATATTATTACTTTCGATGAAGGTATTTTAGGTTTTGAAAACTTAAAAGAATTCTTCGTTGTTGATCCAGGTGATCAGACTCTTATTCTTTGGCTACAATCTGCTGAAGATGGAGCAACTGCATTCCCTATCATCGAACCAAAAATCTTTAAGCCTGATTTTGCAGTAAACTTACTTCCTGCAGAACTTAATAGCTTAAAGCTAGAGAATTTATCAAACGCAAGTGTATATACAATTCTTACTATCCCACAAGATGTAACAACTATGTCTGCTAACCTTAAAGCTCCGGTTATCATCAATAACCAAACTAAGAAAGCAAGACAGATTGTTCTTCAAGATAGCAAGCTAGAAGTTAAGTTTGAAATGTACAATGAACTTAAAAAGTACATCGTAAGCTACCACTCAGATGACTCAGTTAGAACAACTGTTACTATGAAGAACGAGCCAACTGTAGTTGAACAAACAACAGAAACTTCACAAGCCCCAATTAATCATAATTCAGCTGAATTATAATCATAAAAAAAGCCTCCACTTCGGAGGCTTTTTTTATTTCTATTAAACTTTCTATTTTTAAAATTTATAAACTTGTTTCAGTAGCAGTTCTAGCTAAGTTCATATACATACCAGCTTCACTATTAGACGGATCAAGTGACATTACCTTTTCCCATTCAGC
>NZ_AUNJ01000072.1 GCF_000447775.1 Bacteriovorax sp. DB6_IX | reverse complement strand
GATATTTCCCCATTTGCCAACCTTAACCCAAAATCACCCACATATGGCCTAAAACTCACTTACCACTTCTGAGGTACCAGTATCTTTTTCTCATGAGACTTGCGTCAAATAACGCGGACCTCATAAGAAAAAGATACTGGTACCTAGTAAGGAATAAGCTTTCAATTCTATGTTTAATTGGATAAAATTAAAGGGATTTAAAATAGGTCGGATGAATTTAAAGGATTTTTGAATAGAAGACCATGGATTTGAGAGTTCTTCTATTGAAACATTCTTTGGATTCCCACCTAATTTGAAATCAATTTTATATTAATATTTTTGACTCAGATCATTCTGGATCTGGAGTCTATTGGAGTATGTTTATGTTAAACAACAGAAAAGAGTTTAAGTACAACTTTGGTGGTAAGGAAGTTACCATCGAAACTGGTCGTATGGCCAAACAAGCCGATGGTTCGGTTTTAATTTCATCTGGTGGAACACAAGTTCTCGTAACTGTTTGTTCTGCAACACAGGTAAAAGATGGACAAGATTTCTTCCCTCTACTTGTTGAGTATACGGAGAAGTTCTATTCAGCAGGGAAGTTCCTTGGTGGATATATGAAGAGAGAGGCAAGACCTTCTGTAGGTGAAACTCTTAACGCAAGACTTATCGACAGACCACTAAGACCTCTATTTCCAGAGGGATATATGTTTGACACTGTAGTTTCTTGTACAGTTCTTTCATATGGTGAAGAAGGGGACCCTGAGATTCTAGCATCAATCGGTGCTTCAGCGGCCCTAACGATTTCTGATATCCCATTTGCTGGACCGATTGCTGCTTGTAAGGTTGCAAGAATCGATGGTGAGTATGTTATCAACCCATCTCTAACAGAATGGGAAAAGTCTGATCTTGAAATTGCTGTTGCAGCAAGTGAAGATGCGATTCTTATGGTTGAAGGTGAGGCCCATGTTGTTCCTGAGCAAGACGTTCTTGGAGCGATCTTCTTTGGACACGATGAAATCAAAGGTTTCGTTAAGTTCCTAAAAGATATTCAAAAAGAAGTTGGTGTTGAAAAGAGAGAATTTATTCCTGCAACTCCAAACGCAACTCTTATGGAAACTGTTAAGAAAGAGTTCACAGCTGACGCTAGAGAAACTCTAACAATTACAGATAAAATCCTTAGACAAAAAGCTGTTAAAGCACTTGAGAAGAAAGTGGCCGCTGCTATGGAAGCTAACCCATCTGCCTTTGCTCTTGAAGAAGGAGCAGCATTTGGTAAAGAAGCTTACAAAGGTGTTGATGAGCTAATGTATGAACTTCTTAGAGGTGATCTTCTTAACGAAGATAAGCGTATTGCTGGTCGTGCTCTTAATGCTGTTAGAGCAATTGAGACTGAAACAGATATTCTAAAGACACCACACGGTTCATCTCTTTTTACAAGAGGTGAGACTCAGGTTATGGCAACTGTTACTCTTGGTGGAAGTACTGGAACTCAAACAGTTGATAGAATCATGGGGAAAACTGAAGATAGCTTCTACCTACACTATAACTTCCCTCCATATTCAGTTGGTGAAGCAAGAGGTGTAAGAGGTGTTGGACGTCGTGAACTTGGTCACGGAAATCTTGCAGAAAGAGCACTTAAGTCAGTTGTTCCAACAGACTTCCCTTATACAACAAGAGTTGTTTGTGAGGTTCTAGAGTCGAATGGTTCTTCTTCAATGGGTTCTGTTTGTTCTGGTTCAATGGCCCTTATGGATGCTGGTGTTCCAATTAAAGCTCCTGTTGCAGGGATTGCAATGGGTCTAGTAACAGATGGTGAGAGATTTAAAATTCTTACAGATATTCTAGGTGATGAAGACCACCTAGGTGATATGGACTTTAAAGTTGCTGGTACTGCTGAAGGTATTACTGCAATTCAAATGGATATCAAGATTACGGGTCTAACTCGTGAGATCGTAGAAGCTTCAATGGAGCAAGCAAAAGAAGGTCGTCTTCATATTCTTGAAGAAATGGCGAAGACAATCTCTACTCACAGACAAGTGATGAAAGACGGTGTTCCTGTGATGAAGTCGATGCAAATTCCTGTTGATAAAATCGGAGCTCTTATTGGTCCAGGTGGTAAGAATATTAAGAAGCTTCAAGAGTCTTATGAACTTACAATTGAGATTGAAGAAGATGGAACAACTAAGTTCATCTCAACTAATCAAGAGAATATTGATAAGTGTATGGAGCTTGTTGGACTACAAATTAATGGTCCAGCTGTAGGTACTACTTACTCTGCAACTGTAGCGACAATTAAAGAATACGGTGCATTCGTTGATATCGCTGATGGTGTTGGTGGTCTTGTGCACATCTCTGAGCTTGCTGAAGAAAGAGTAAGAGATGCTGGAGACTATGTTTCTGAAGGTGATACTATTCAAGTTAAGGTTCTTGAAATCGATAGAATGGGAAGAGTTAAGCTTTCTGCAAAAGCTGCTGAAG
>NZ_AUNJ01000071.1 GCF_000447775.1 Bacteriovorax sp. DB6_IX | reverse complement strand
CTCCAAGATGGAAGTTTCGATCATTTTCCCTGTCTCTTGGGAATTCGAATTCGAGTTGAGCCTTATTCTTAGGCTTTTTGCTTCGATTAAATACCATGGGCCCATTCTATATAAATCTCATTTTTACGCAAGCTAACATATTGAATTCTATGTAATATTTTCACATTTTTTCATGTATTTTTAAGTTTGACCGATATGGTCAGGTATGAAGAA
>NZ_AUNJ01000070.1 GCF_000447775.1 Bacteriovorax sp. DB6_IX | reverse complement strand
AAACTATAAATAAAGAGCTTGGTGTTGTCTCAATATCATCTACAGATGTTAAAAGTGTTAATAAGGATGATTTGTTAGAGGTTGAAGGAAAGAAATGTTCTTTAAAAGTGTTAGAAAAAAGAGAGAATTCTATTATTGCGAGTATTAATGATTGTAATATAGATGAGTTAAAAAAAGGTGAAGATCTTCAAGTTACAAATGA
>NZ_AUNJ01000069.1 GCF_000447775.1 Bacteriovorax sp. DB6_IX | reverse complement strand
TACACTCTTTCATCTCGATATTAAACTTGCGTATTTGAGTTCAATTGTTTTGATTGGAGCTTTTCAAGGCTACTTTGGAACTAAGTTTTGGATTAAGAAGGGGTTTGATTTCTCATTGAAAAATATACTTAAATCTCTAAGAAAAGAGCAGCTTACTATTATTGATAGTTCAAAGGTTGATAGCTTTGAATTCAAAATTATTGATGGTGGTAAGGCCCAACCAACTGAGGTTGGAAAAGAAGTTGAGGATGACAAAGACGCCGCTTAAGAAAGTTGCCTATTTTTCTCTCAATTCCTTTCTGGGAGGTGCTGAAACGGCAACTCTAAATTATTGTTCCTCACACTTAAAATTTGGACAGTGGATACCAATTCTTATTCTCTTGAATGAAGGAGAGTTAGCAATAAAGGCCAGATCTCTTGGGGTTGAAACTTATGTTCTCAACTCTCAGGTCAAATTTAGAAATCCATTCTCATTAATTAGGTGTGCGAAAAAGTTAAAAAGCTATCTTTCAAAAAATAATATTCAGATGATTCATAGTTCAATGGGCTATGCTCAACTGATATCATCTCTTGCAACTCTTGGCACAGATATCAAGAAGGTTTGGTATCAACATGGGCCAGTGGGGACGATATTTGATCGATGTGCCTCTCTTTTTAAAAGTGATTATACTTTATACAATTCACTCTATTTAAAAGAAAAAGGGGATAAGGTTCCGGCGACTTTTTCTCATCGAAGTAAAGTTGTCCCACCTATCGTTGAAGAGATCGACCTGAAATTAAAGAACTCAGACGTGATTAGGTTTTCTCATATTGGTAGAATCGCTCCTTTTAAAAACTTAGATATGACAATTAGAGTATTGGCAAAAATAAAGCCCTCACAATTTATTTTCAATATTTTTGGAGATGCTCATAGTGCACTGGAAAAAGAATATTTAGAGTATTTAAAAGAATTAGTAAAAGAATTTAATCTAGAAGATTCTATTGTTTTTAAGGGCTTTGAGTCTAATCTAGAGCATATATATCAGCAGACGGATTGTGTTTTACATTCATCCCTTGTTTACGAGCCATTTGGTCTAACAATTGCTGAAGCTCTCGTTAGTGGCTTACCTGTTATTTGCTCGCGAAATAGTGGAGCCGTAGAGGAATTTCAAAATAATAGAGAGTGTTTAACACATCAGAATGAGAAAGAACTTGAACATTGCATAAGAGAGTTACTTGAAATGAGTTTTGAGAAACGTTTGGATATGGTGGAGAGAGCAAAAGAGAAATCACGAAGACTTTTTTCTTCAAAGAATGTGATAAATAATCTAGAGGATTGTTACAATGAAATCTAAGAAGGTTCTTTTGACGACTCCTGATTATCCTCCTCGATTAGGAGGACTTAGCACTTATACTCTATGTGTTGAGTCGGTATTAAAAGAAGCTGGTATTGAGTACGATCTCTTGGTGTGGAACCACCCTAGGGATTTGAAGAGATCTGCTGTTGATTATGATATCGTTTTAAATATCCACTATATGGGTGGGTATTTTGGGCAATGGGACTCGAGAAAAAATATTAATTTTATTCATGGATCAGAAATTCTTTTCTATTCCCCCAATCCTTTGAAGCGGATGATAAAGAAAATGATGAAGAAGGATATGCTTAATTATTTTCACGAGAGTTTTCAAAATATATTTATCTCGGAATTTACGTTGGAAAAGCTTTCTAGCCTCGGACTAAAGACTGATTACGGGCGTGATATAGTCTTTCACAATTGTATCGAAACTAATGAGGCAGGGTTTATAGATAAAGATATTCAAAATGAGATAATCTTCTCATGTATTGTGAGAGATGTTCCTCATAAGAATTTAGATGGAGTTGTAAGCTTGTTAGAAAGTGCTGCGAAAAGAACAGAGAAGAAAATAGTTCTTAAAACAAATTCAGCCCGAGTTCAATCAGAGACTATTACTATAGTTCCACTAGAGAATCTCTCTGATAGCGATCGCGAAAATGTTTACAAGGACTCACATTTTAACATTCTCCTCTCTTTAGATCATTCCCATAGGGGATTCTACGAAGGTTTTGGTCTAACATGTTTAGAAAGTGGTAAGTATGGAGTTCCTAGTATTGTCTCTAATACTGGAGGATTGCCAGAAAATGTTCATCACAAGTTAAATGGTATTGTTGTCTCTGATAACTTCTTGGAAGACTTAGATTACGCATTGAAAAATTATCAGAGCATGAGAAGATGGACTTTTGATCATACTCATAAGTCTCATTCCCTGAATTCTTTTTGTCGAATTTTGAACCTTATGGGGGTTAAGTGAAGAGTTTAGCCATTTTCTTCAATTCGCCCTATCTCGGTGGTGCAGAGAGAAGTATGATTGCGCAATCCGAGCAAATCTTAGAAGAGTCTGTCGGAATAAAATTAACTTTCTTTGTTCCCTGTGTTGAAGATGTTGAAAGTCGAGAGGTTGAAGAATTACTAAGGAGTAAATTCCCTCGTTCTCAAGTTCTAGGGTTTGAGTACCCACGCTCTCTCTATGAAACATCTCGCTCAGGAAAGAATGCTTTAATAAACTATTTGATTCTATTCTATGGTCTTACTTATTTAATGCTTGGCCTGAGGTCTTTGGGCCTGGGGCAATATGGTGGGATATGGGCCAATGGGAATAAAATCGCCTTTCCTTTATTTCTTTTCTTAAAAGTATTTGGCTTTCGTGGCTCTTTTGTTTGGCACTTTCGAGATTACCCAGAAGATAGAGGGATTTTTAAGTTGGTGTGGAAAGCCCTACGTCAAAGAACTTCATTTCGAAAACTCCTCATTTCAAACTCATACTCTGTTGAAAGTTCTTTAAAGAGTCTCTTAGGAGAAGGTTGCGGTGAATATCTTACAATCTATAATCCTTTGGGAGATTTAAACAAAACTTCGATCTCAAGTATTGAAACGAAAATATCTTCCCAAAGAGGGATCTCTATTGGACTCGCTTCTATGTTAGCTCCTTGGAAGGGGGTTCATTCAATTATGGTCTTTGAGAAACTTTTTAGGAAAGAATTGAAGGCCTTGAATATTGAAGAAATTGCTATTTACGGAGGTGATATCTATTCGACCCTAGGCGAGCATCGTGGTTATCGAAACCAACTTTTAGCGTTTAAAGAAGAGGAGAGTCTTATTAACTTTAAAGGCAAGTCCTCGCCTCAAGAGATCTTTTCA
>NZ_AUNJ01000068.1 GCF_000447775.1 Bacteriovorax sp. DB6_IX | reverse complement strand
AGATGACAAGATAATTCTATCAAAATATGCAGTTTCTTACCCCAATTCTTTTACCTGAATAGAGGATGACATTTTGGAAAATCTTAAAAGAAGTTGTCGAACCATATAGGGGCAATGACTTTACTCGTTTCTATTTCCTTCATAACCTACCCAAATCACGAATAAATCATGACCATCAAAACCAATGAACCAGTTATCAAAACCGTTATTTGTAGTCCCTGTCTTTCCAAAAAAGTTCTGAGCTGCTAGCTGTTTCGAAACAATTCTTTTTATTGTCGTTTTGGTTGGATCAGCAAGAACTGATATGACACTCATCCCAGAACTGCATTCATTTTTAATGAAATCTAAGTATAGTCCATAAAGTTCTTGTACACTTAGCTCAACAGCCCCCAAGAGTTGGGCCGGATACTCACTTAAAGGGACTTTTAAAGTTGGAATCACCCTGAGTAATTCTGCCTCCATTTTATCAAAACCAATCTCTTGGGTAGCCTTGATAATGGGATTATTAAATGACTCTCTTAGTGCTCTTTTATAATTGATCTCTTTTTCTTCTATCTGATGAGATTCTCTAGGTGACCACTTTCCTGACTTTAACACCATTGTTAGTGGTTCCATATCAACAGTATCATCCATATCTAAGCCAAGTTTAACTAAGAAATTATAAAGCACCGGCTTAATTGTACTTCCAATCTGATGCCTTTCTTTTGTAATGGCCCTCTCAAGATCTCTTTCAAAACGTGAATAATATGTTGTTGTTTCCTCTCTATTTCCAAAGACCGCCTTGACCGATAAATTTTTATTCACATCAAGTTTTGAGGCCAAAAGTGATTTTGATTCGATAACTAATTTGTAATGTCTGTATTGATTTGATTTAATGGCAAGACTACTATTTATGTAGACCGATTCTAGATAATAATTTGAGTCGAGTTCTTTAAGTCTATTAACCCATTTATCCCAATCACCTTCATTCCATTTATCGTCACTTTGATAAAGACCCAAGTCACCAAGTTTCTTATAAATAAAGTTTGCTCTTTGCTTCAAACGCTCCGTTCTTCTAATAGGGTGATAATAATGTGGACCCTTTAACATCGATACTAGTATTGATGATTCGTAGGCACTTAAGCTTGCCAGAGCTTTACCAAAGTAAACATGTGATGCTGCTTGAACACCCTTGATTCTTATTCCCTGAAGAGCACCCCAGTAAACCTCATTAAAATACGTTCTTAAGATATCGCTCTTATCAAATCGACTTTCAATATAGATTGCCAAGATTGCCTCTTTCACTTTTCTTACGAGTGTTTTTTCATTCGAAAAGAAAAGGTTCTTCGCTAGTTGCTGCGTTAATGTCGATCCACCTTGAACAAATTTTCCGGCCTTAATATCTTGATAAAGAGCTCTTAAAATCGAGACAGGATCAACTCCAAAGTGATCAAGAAATCTATAATCTTCAATACCAATCAGACCCTTGCTCAGTAGTACAGGAATTTCAGGAAAGCTCACCTTATACTGAAGACAGCGATTTCGTTTACAATCATTTCTTTTTAATGTTTTCAGTTTAAAGTTTTCTACAACTTCATAGTCACTTTTAAATTTCTTTAGATTCTTATAGATATATTCATCGAATCTCTCATCATTCGAAAATTCTCTAAAATAATTAAATTCTGTAACTTTTAGAAGGCCACCTTCTTCAAAAGAAACATAGTTTTCTTCAGTATCAACCCTATTATATGTGATTGCCTCTGAAACACCTGAAGACGATATTACAGAATAGATATATGGAACTGCGCAACACACTCCAATTACAAATAATACTAATATAATCTTAGCAATGTTTTTTACCACTGCGTCACTTCCTTTATAAGCTTTTGACTTTAGTAGTTCTCATCTTATATTATTTCAGGGCGAAATATCTATAAAAGAGGTGAATAACACATGAAAAAACTATTACCTGTAACGCTTGCAGTTACAACTTTAAATATTGCTCATGCCCTACCAATTGATTGGCATGGAGAATTTCAATTCGATACAAATAGAATTGAAGAGTTTAGAAGAATTGATAGCACAACTGATTCAAGTTCAAGTACTGCTGGTTCACAAGAACTTCCATTAGGAAGTGGTGGAAAATCTAATGCTAGCTACCAAACATATGTCTTCAAATTAATCCCTGAAATTGTTGTTAATGATTCAACGACACTAACTGCTGTACTAACTTCTGGTTATGGTTATGGTGGAACTTGGGGAGATAGTGCAGACAAGAACAAAGGGACAGGAACAGCTGAAAACCCTAACGCTCTTTATTCTCACAGTACAGTTAGTGACAATAACATCAACCTAACTCAAGCTTATGCTACATTTTATGCAGACACGGCAACTTATACTCTAGGTCGATTTGCTACAGAATGGGCCCTTGGTGCAATTCACAATGCTGGTAACGACATGAATAGCCGCCATGCTACAATCAGAGATGGTATCAAGCTTGATTTTAAAATTGGTAATTTTAAAATTTCACCTTATATCGCAAAGATCTCTTCTGGTAACACACTTACGAAGACAACTCGTATTAAAGAATCTGGTGTTTCACTTCTTTACAACAACCTTGATCAAGAAATGAGTTTTGGTATTCTTTATGCGAAAAATAAAGCTTCTAATTTTGCTAGCCTAGAAGCAGATATTGATGGAGACACTCTTAATACAAGTCTTGGAAAGACAGACGTAAAAATTACTGACCTTTATTTCAAAAAGTCATTTGGTAAGTTTACAACAGAAATCGAAGTTCCATTCACTGACGGTGAAATTGGAAAGCTTTATTCAACAACAACTTCAGCTAAGTATAAGGCGAAAGCATTCCTTTTCCACAATACTTATGCCTATAACAATAACCACACATTTAAGTTCAACGTAGGTAAAGTGAGTGGTGACGCTGGTAATACTTCTTCTTACGAAGCTCTTTACCTCCACCCAAACTACCAAATTGCAAACTTACTATTTAGATACAACCTGAATGCAGTTTCAGACTCTTCTAATAATAGTATTTATGATTCTTACGTTACTAATACATTCTTCTTCAAGCTTTCTCATACATATGAGGCTGGAAAATGGAATTGGACTAACAGTGTAATCTGGGCAAAAGCCGAAGAAACAGCTAAGGCCGGTACTCAATCTTATGATCACGATTCAAACCGTATCTTCACTGCAAACTTTGATCAAAAAGATGATCTAGGAATCGAAATTGATTCTGATTTCACTTACAAATGGAATACTTCTGTAACTCTAGGGGGAAGTATTGGTTATCTAATGACTG
>NZ_AUNJ01000067.1 GCF_000447775.1 Bacteriovorax sp. DB6_IX | reverse complement strand
ATAAAATTGAACGCCATAAGCTAACATAGTTTTCTTAAATTGAAAAAGATTGAGCGAATTTTCTCTTTAAATAGATTAGTGACTAGCTGCGAAAAAGTTCTGCTAAGCCTAGAAAGAAGCCTTTAATGTCCTTTTTCTGAGCAAGACGTTCTCTTTCAACTTGGGCCATGACATCTTGAGACTTTCTCATTGCACACATCAGGTCGACTCTCGTTTCGATATGCTTGTGAATCTTGTCTAAGTAGACACTTTCTTTATGATCGAAGTCATCAGACTTGAAAACAATATTGGCAAGATGGTGGAGTTGAGACAGGTGAGAGGCTTCTGTTATCTGGTCGATAAATGTGATGGCATTCTTCGGGTTTTGAATATCATCTTCAAGTATGGCCCTTTCTTCATCAGAAATCTTGATCTGGGCCATGAACTTATTAATCCACTCCCTTTCCTGATCAGTTACAATTCCATCAACTGTTGTTAGTCCAATCACTGCACGCCATAAATTTAAATAACTTTCTCTATTTCCAACCATGGATTTATTGTATCTCTATGTTAGTGAAAAAACACGTAGGTTTTTAATACCAGATCAAATGACTCGGGCGAGGCGGGGAGATTTTCCCCCTCAATAAGAAATGGGAAATATTCTATAATTTAATGGCGTGTATAGTATGCGCTCAACCAGTGTGGTTTATGAAAGTTAACGATTATTCATCACAATTATCAGACTTGAGGGAAACTCATCAAAATTCAGTGGCAAAACTGAAGAAGAGTTACGAGTCACAAATTGATAATATCAATAACACAAATGAGTTATTGATGGATGATATGCGTAAAAATCATATTGAAAAGAAGAATGCTCTTATTGAAGATAACGAAGAGAAGATCGAAGTTATAAGTAAGAAAGCCTCCAAGCTCTTAGATGAGAGAAGGGATGGTTATAAGAGAAAAGTTGCTGAGCAAAGAGAAGATTTTAGACAAGAGAGAATGAAACTTTCTGAAGGTTTTCAAAATAAGCTCTTTGGGATCAAGAACTCTTATGATGAGGCACTCGCACAGCATAAGTATACAAGTGAGCAGCAGCTTGAGAATACGACAGACAATCTCAATCGCAAGATTGAAGTTAAAGAAAAGAACTCAAGTCAGCTGATTGAAGATATCCAACAAAAGTCAAAAGATACAGTTAAGCAACTTCGAGATGAGATGTCGACTCAGAAGAAACAATTAGTAAAGAAAGGTCGTCAAGAAACAGATCAGCTCATGAAGGATCAGAGTAAACAGTTGCGTGATCAGAAAGATTATTATGACGATCGTTTTGAAAAAGTTGTTCAAAATCATAATAGTGAATTTGAGCGCTCTAATGCTCGTTATGAACAAGAATTAGCAAGATCTCGAAGTGACGATAGGGGGGAGATTGATCGCGTTACTGACAATTTTAATAGATCAGTAGAAAGAATGACCAATGCCTCTCAAAGAGATTATAAAAAACTTCAAGAGAAGTTTAATCGAGATCGAACAAATCTACTCACTGATAATAGGGAGCAGGTTTATTTCTTGAGCAAAGAAAAAGATGAAATTATGGACCGCTCGCTTAGGGGAGAGGGTGTAGAGTTTCAAAAGCAAGAGATACGCGATAATTATGAGGCTCGTCTAGATGGTATGAGAGAGCTTATGTTTGATCAACGTGTGAAGTTTGAAGAAGACCTTGCTGAGATGGACAAGCACGTTAATGCTCAGGTGCGCGAGAAGAATTTTGTTGAAAGACAGAATATCGATCGCATGAAAGAAGAGTTTAATACAAATCTTTACACAAATATTGAAAGAAATAGAAAAGAACAAGTTAATCTTGAGAAGTCTTATAATAGAGAACTAAGAAATAAAGATCAGATGCATGAAGATGAATCTCTAAGATCAACAAAGTTTTATAAGAATCTTCTTAATAGACAAAGAAAGCACTTTGGTGAAAATGTCGTTAAACTTGAAAATGCTAACCTAGAAAATGTTCAACAACTTCAACATGAGTATTCATTAGAGAAGAAAGAAATTGCAGATATGACTCGCCGTAATCTTGAATCGACAATGAAGAATCAAAGAGAAGAGTTTAACCGTCGAGTTGATAAGATTGTTGAAAGTTATGAGCAAAAGTATAAGAATCAACAAACAGAACTTGAAAGAACTAAAGACTATGCAGCAGCAAAACTCGATCGCTTAGATAAAAACTCTAAGATGAAGTTAGAGGCAGAGTCTAAATTCTATCAAGAGATGAGAAAGCAGCAAAGAGCAGAGATGAACACTCGTATCTCTGATATGCAAAAAGACTTCGATAGGGCCAAGAAAGAGTTAAAAGCATCGCTTTGATAATGAGGTGGCCAAGATTAGACGTAGAAAACGATGTTCATAACACAAGAACAATAAGAAAGTACGAAGAAGAGAAACAGAG
>NZ_AUNJ01000066.1 GCF_000447775.1 Bacteriovorax sp. DB6_IX | reverse complement strand
CCAACTGTCCTTCTTTTCTCTCAAGCTGTTGAGAAAAAGCCACTAGTAGAGTCTACTGGAAGCTCTTTAATACAAGATAAGCAAAGAGAAGGACTCCCATGGAAGAAATGGTCTGAAGAATCAATGAAGGAGTTACAAGATAATAAACAATTAACTTTTATCGATTTTACGGCCAAATGGTGTATTACTTGTAAGGTTAATGAAAAACTTGTTCTCGATACTGATTCTTTTGCTCAACTTGTAAAAGAGAGAAATATTAATCTTCTATTAGGAGATTGGACAAAGAGAGATCCTATTATTGGCAAGTGGCTTAAGTCACAAGGATTCGTAGGTGTCCCTGCTTACTTTGTTATTGATTCACAGGGACAACTCATTAAACTTGGTGAGACGATTACTCTTGGAGAACTAAAAAGAGTTCTTAAATAATTAATCTAGCTCAAACTTTGCAGGAGTGTTCATAAGCATTGTGATCACTTCTGCAGCATCAACATCGTTATAAAGTACTTCATAGAGACCATTAAAAATTCGTGCTCTAATCTCATACTTCTCACAAATCAAGTGAGCTGCCATTGTCGTTTTATAACCTTCGACAACAGTTCTTTGAGAGTTAATAATCTCTAACGGCTTTCTTCCTTTAGCAATTTCTAATCCAAATTGCTTATTTCTAGATAGCCCACCAGTTGTCGTGAGAATAAGATCTCCCATTCCACTTAAACCATAGAATGTTTCAGGTCTTGCATTAAAGACACGTCCAAAACGAAGCATTTCAACAATCCCACGAGTAATCATGGCCGCACGAGTATTGTGGTTATAACCCAAACCTTCAATAACTCCTCCAGCTATGGCCAAGACATTTTTAAGAGCTCCACCAAGGAGAACACCTTTAATATCATAACTTGGAAGGGCCTTAAAATATGGAGTATCAAGCATACGAGACGTTTCAGTTAGAACACGTCTTGAACGACCAGCAAGTGTCACAAGTGTAATTTGTTCTTGCATAATCTCTTTGGCAAAACTAGGACCCGACAAGAAAGTAATATATTCTTTATGATGTGGGAAGAACTCGAAGAAAAGATCATCACTTAATTCTAAACTTTCAGGATCAATACCTTTAGATAATGAAATAAGAGGGATTTGTCTTTCGAAGTAGCCTAAGAATCGTTCATGATTTTCAGTGAAAAAAGTCTTTACGCCTGCTGTAGGTAAACCAGAAACAATAAGCTCTAGGCCATTCTCTAAGTTTTTTTCAAACTCGTCCCAAGACTTTATGGCCCTGATATTGTCAGAGAGTTTAATTCCAGGGAGGTAGACCGAGTTCTCAGCATCTTTATTGATAGCATCGTAAACATCATCACTACGAACTTTTAAAATAACATTTTCAAATGTGTTGGCAAGAATAGATGCCAGAGATGTCCCAAAGGCACCCGCCCCAACGACCAAGGCCGTTTTGTGTAGCTTATTCATATCAGTTATCCTTTATTATTATAAAGATATGATACCAGAAATTTTTGCGACTTTTTGATAAATAGAAATGACTTCTTCACTTTCAGCAATTTCGACATGGAAAGTGTAACTAATATATTTACCTGAGCTAGATGGTCTCTCTTTTGCTGGGCTTTCACCTACGGCCTCAACAAGATCTTCGCGGTGAGAATCATTTCCTACGAATTTAAACTGATACTTCGCCGGCCATTCATATTCAGAATTTAAGAGATCTAAGAGTTTTGAATAATCCATATTTCCTCCGGTTGCTTAAATTATACTTTAAGACTAATCGTGTCAAGACAAACTTTCCCACCTCTTAAATTACTAGAATTAAACAAAATGCTGCTATAATTAAGGCATGAAAAAGACACTATTAGACAAAGATCAAGAGCAACTCATCAACGCATTTTCAAAATATCAAGACAATGAGGTTCATGACCTTATGGGTTCTGTCTCACATGATATTAAAAACCCTCTTGGGATTATTGAACTTTCGCTTGGGCTCTTAGAGGATAAAGTTGAGAAACTTCTTGAAGGAGAAGATGAAAAAGTTCAAGCCAAGATTCAAAACTTCTTCAATAATATTGGTGTTGGATTAGAGAGATGCCAAGAGATACTCGATGCGGCCCTCGATATTAAGAGAAATGATATTGAAGCATCACCAGGTGCAATTGAAGACTTAAAGTTCTTTTGTGATCAATACTATATTTTTTCTAAACCTAAGTTAAAAAGAAAGAAAATTAACTTCGAAAATACTATTGTAGAGGGAACGTGTTTAAATACTATTCCTCAAGAATTCGCAAAACTCTTTATCGAGACAATTAATTTCTGTACTTATAATGTTGATGCACCAGAAGGGGCCATGCTGGAATTAAGTTTTGATAGTAAGCTAATTTTTAAACTAACTCCTAAGAATGAAAGTACTTTAGATATTGTAAAACCTGAAAATGATCTTTACGAGGTTTTTAGCTACAGACTAGAAAAACTTAAAGAGAAACTTGGGGCAGAAATCGAGATGACCAAAGAAGGGCAAGATATCATAGTGAGCTTGGCCCTTAAGTCTTAAACTTAAGGCCAAGTACTTTTAAAATCGATTGGATTCCCGTCGAAATCTAAAACCTCTGGAGTCAGCCCCCTCGCGTAGCGAAAGATCTCTATCATTTCTCTAACTGCTCCATAACCGCCCTCTTTAGTCGTTACATAATCTACAAATTGTTTAACTTCATAGGCCGCATCAGGAACAGTTACAGCGAAGCCTGCCTTTTGTAATAGAGGAACATCAAAGAATTCATCTCCCATATAGAGAACTTCTTCAGGAGCATACCCTTCAGCGAGAACTCTCTTAAAGGCCTCGCGCTTATCTTCATCACCTAGGTAAGCAAAATCGAGTTTAAGATTATCAATAAATCTCTTCTTCACACCCTTTGAATCACCACCTGAGATAACCCCAGTCTTTATACCACTTCTCATGAGTAGTTTTAAACCATAGCCATCACTAGTATGAGTCGAGCGATTAAAGCCCATTTCATCATCCTGGTACCAGATATGCCCTGGAGTTAGAACACCATCGATATCGAAAGCGCACACTTTAATTTTTGCGAGTTTCTCTTTAAATTGTTCTGCTTTCTCAAATAGTGTCATTGTTATTCCTTAACTGCGTTATGAATTTTCATTAGAGCGTCAATAATTTCTTCAGCTCTATCAAGAGGTAAACTTGTTGCGGCATCAGACTTAGATTTATCAGGGTCAGGATGAACTTCCATAAAGATACCATCTGCACCAGCGGCGACAGCGGCACGTGCAAGAGTTAAAATTTGCTCTCTCTTCCCCCCTGTTGCAGTTCCAAGTCCACCAGGTCTTTGCACACAGTGAGTGGCGTCATGTATTGCACGAACACCGAAACTCTTCATAATTTGAAAACTGGCCATGTCAACGATAAGATTATTGTAACCAAAAGAAGTCCCTCTTTCTGTTAACAAGATTCTATCCTTAGGAAGAAATTCTTCGGCCTTAGTAACAATATTCTTAGTCTCCTCTGGCGAGAGGAATTGACCTTTTTTAACCTTGAGTTGCCCACCGTATTTCTGACAAGCTTCTGCTCCGGCCAGAATCATATCTGTCTGACGACAAAGAAAAGCTGGAATTTGTAGTGTATCGACAACACTAGCAACTTCATCGGCTTGGGTTGGCAAATGGAAGTCTGTAATGACAGGAAGTCCAAGTTCCTTCTTAACCTTTCCTAGAATTTGAAGTCCCTTCTCCATTCCAAGTCCACGGAAAGAATCAATAGAAGACCTATTGGCCTTGTCAAAACTTCCCTTATAAGTGAAGTTGATTTGATCATCATATTTTGCAAAGATTTCTTTTAATCTTCCTGCAACATCAAAGCACATCTGCTCACTTTCAATTACACAAGTTCCTACAAAGAAATCAAACTTCTTATTTCCCATACTGATCTGCCTTTTCTACAAATGATTTAAATAATGGATGTGGCTCATGTGGACGAGACTTAAATTCTGGGTGATACTGACAGGCCACAAAATGTGGATGTTCTGAAATTTCAATCACCTCAACAAGGTTAAGATCTTGATTACGCCCCGAAATTGTGAGACCACTTTCTTCAAGCTTATTTGCATAGAAATTATTCACCTCTAAACGGTGTCTATGTCTTTCACTAATATTTTCTTCGCCATAAATATCTCTGGCCTTTGTACCTGCTTCGAGTTGACAGTCGTATGCTCCAAGTCTCATTGAACCACCTTTTGGTCCAGAATCAGATTGTCCCTCCATATAATGGATAAGGTGCTCTCCACCAGAGCTAAACTCTTCACTTGTTGCCTCATTTAAACCGCAAACATTTCTCGCAAATTCAATAATTGCTAATTGCATACCTAAGCAAATACCAAAGAAAGGAATATTATTTTTTCTAGCATGTTCAATCGCAAGAATTTTCCCTTCAGTTCCACGCTCTCCAAAACCACCAGGAACAAGAACTCCCTGAATTCCTTCTAAGTGCTTCTGGGCACCGTCTTTTTCAATTTCTTCAGCATCTAAATAAACAGGAGTTAACTTAAGCTGTAAGTTAATCGCCGCATGATTTAAAGCTTCATCTAGTGACTTGTATGACTCTACAAGCTCCATATATTTCCCAACAATCCCAATTTTAACTTCCCTTAAAGGATTCTCAAAATTGTAGACAACATTCTTAAGATCTTCGATATTTGGTTGTGTGGCCCAAATTCCTAAGAGCTCACTAATCTTCTCATCAAGACCTTGCTCATGAAAGTTTAATGGAACCTTATAAATTGAATCTAAGTCTACAGATTGAAAAACATTTCCTTTTGGAACATTACAGAATAATGAAATTTTCTCAATAATTGACTCATCAATTCCTCTATCACTTCGACAAAGAATCAGATTAGGAAATAACCCTTGAGATCTTAGCTCTTTTACCGAGTGCTGAGCAGGCTTAGACTTTAACTCTCCCGCTGCATTGAGATATGGGATAAGAACAAGATGGATAAAGAGAACATTCTCATGTCCTACATCATGAGCAAACTGGCGAATCGACTCAACATAGGGAAGCGATTCAATATCTCCTACAGTTCCTCCAATTTCACCAATTAGTATGTCAGCATCTTCTGCCGCAATATCAATTCTTCTTTTGATTTCATCAGTCACATGAGGAACAACCTGAACAGTTTTTCCAAGATACTTACCTTCTCTCTCATTCTCAATAACTTGCAAGTAAACTTGTCCCGTTGTGAAGTTACTTTGTTTTGAAAGAGTCAGTGAAGTAAACCTTTCATAGTGCCCAAGATCAAGATCCGTTTCGGCCCCATCATCAGTCACAAAAACTTCCCCATGCTGAGTTGGGCTCATCGTTCCCGGGTCCACATTGATATAAGGATCCATTTTTAGCATATTGATCTTTATCCCTCTTCTCTCAAGTAGTGATGCAATACTTGCAGCTGCAAGTCCCTTTCCAAGAGAACTGGAAACCCCACCTGTGATAAAGATATACTTTTTTTGCTGATTACCTGCCACTGATAACTCCTTCAATATGCTGAATATCTTCCGGAACATCAACCCCACAAAGAGTCATCTCTGTAGGAACTGCTCCGATTGAATAACCGTTGTCTATAAGTCTTAATTGTTCAAGGCACTCGATCTCCTCGTAATAGCTAGGAGTGAGCTGACAAAAGCTCTTGAGAACACTTGGTCTAAAAGAGTAAATTCCTATATGTAGGAACCAATCCAGACCCTCTGTCTTATTTCTATTAAATGGAAATGGTGAACGAGTAAAGAAATGGCAACGGCCAGAGTCCAATGAATAAATGGCCTTTACCTTATTCGAGTCTTCATAGCCCTTATCTGTCATTGGCATTCTCTTCACAACTGTTCCAACGTCAAAACCTTCAGACTCCTGAAAAACTAAGAGCTCTTTTAAAAGCTCTCCTGTAATCAAAGGCTCATCACCTTGAACATTGACCACGTAATCAAAGTCTTGATCACTGAAGTATCTCTCATAGGCCAATTGGATTCTTTCCGACCCACTTGGGACATCGTCGTCAACTCTTACAACTTGACCACCAAAGCCTTTAACACATGCTTCAATTTCATCATTGTCGGTAACAACACAAACTACTGCATCCTTCCAATCATTTAAGAGGGAGGCGCAGCCTTCGTAAACCCACTGTACCATTGGTTTACTAGATATTTTTGCAAGAGGTTTACCAGGGAATCTGGTAGATGCGTATCTCGATGGTATTAATACCAAAGCTTTCTTATCCATTATCCATTCCTTAGACGTCGAAATTTTATCACTCCCATTGATTTTTGGCAAAGTATGATATGATGAATTTATGAGTTTTATAGCAATGACAAGATGTATCATCTGCGTAATTTTATTTAGTTCTGCCCTTGCCTATACTGGCGCAAGTAATATCCAAGAGGCCATTATCACAGACCCTTCTATCTCAAGGCGTTGTGAGAGCTTAGTTGATAACAGAAGACGCAAAGTGAAGCACCGCCAAAGACTCACCTACCTTAATGAGAGAAATAAGAAACTCCAAAAGGCTACTCCAGTCGCGAAAAAAAGTATTCGCCAGAAACTAATTGAGAACCAAAAGTCTATCTTCAAGGAATTGCGTCTGACGAACCTCAGAATTCAGGATATTGAAGAGAGCATTATCCGTCGTGGATGCCCAGGAATAAGTCTTTAAATTTCTTCACAATGTAAAAACGAACACCTATCATTAAAGTAGACTTATCTAGTTTATTTTATTTTTAAGACAAGGTGTTTATGGATAGAACAACTTTTATCGCAGCTTTATTCTTGCTGGGCCCAAGCTATGCCCATGCACAAATCTCAACAGATACTAATACAGACATTTATGTTCAAGAAAGTGCTGATGATTACAGTCAGATTCAAAGAATCACAAAACCTCTTTCCCTCAATGTTGTCATTGAACAAGGGATGAGAAAGAACTTTGATGAGAATATTCGTCGTAAGAATGTCAATATCCTCGACAATCAACTTAAAGACGCCAAGGAATCATTCTATCTTCCTAATATGCAAATTACTCTTCAAAGCTCAAAACAGAGAATTGCAACATTAAAAGATGGATCTCGAGATGCAGGGGCAACTCCAAAAGGTCCAACAGGGAGTCTGGGTTTAGAATTAGGTGAATACACAGTCTACAACTGGGGAAAGGACTACTTAGATTATCTCAACTCTAAAGAGTCTATTGAAAGAAATATCCAAAAAGAGAAAGAAGATTCTCGTGAGTTTAGACAAGAGCTTATTCTCACTTATACTAACCTTCTCTACTTAAAAGAAATAACAAGAATTAAGAAAGAACAGCTGAGAAATGCTTCATTCATCTATAGACTCAACCGTGAAAAAGTAACATTGAAGAAAGTTACTAAGCATGACTACTATCAAGCACGTAGTGAATACCTAAGAGCTCAACAAGAGTACTATGAAGCAAAGTTAAACTTTGATAAGGCCCAAGAAGAAATGGCCGCACTCATCGATGATCCGGCCGGTACTCAATACACAATCAGAGAAGACTTTGGATATAATAAGATTAAATTAACAAGAAGAGCGGCCCTCGAGCTTGCCTATAAGAATGCCCCATTCATCAAAGACGCTAAAGTCACAAGTAACGTCAGTATTAGGGAGTATGAGATTGCTCAACGAGAGAATATGCCTCTTCCAAAACTTTCAGTAAACTTTGGAACATATAAGCACAACTTCACGTCTCAAGAAAGTCAGACTCTTTATGAGACTGAGAGTAATAGCAATAATATTGAACTTGTCGCTCAAGTTAATGCCACTTGGACAATTTTTGGAGATGGTGGATTATTGAACAGAAGAAAAATTGCCAATGCCAGACTAAAAAAAGAAACAGCGGATTGGAACTACAACTCTTCACGCCGTTCCGTAGAAAACTATGTCATCAATATCTATAAGCAATTTGAAAACTACCATGATCAAATCAAAATCTATAATGCTCGTATCCCTTCTTTAAAGAAGAGAATGGACCTGGCTTTAAATCGTTACCTTGAAAAACGTGGACGCTATAATGACTTTCACCTCGCCCTAATTGAAAGATATGAAACAGAAGTAGAAAATGTCTCTCTAAAATATAACTACTTCCTTGCCAAAGTCAGACTGGCCCAGGCGATTGGAGTTGAGGAACTTCCAGGAGAGAACTTCGAAGGTATTATTGTTCGTGAGGAGAAGAAATAATGAAGAAACTAGCGAAACTTATTTTAACACTTACGACTTTAACAACGACACAGCTAAGAGCAGAAGTTGTAACTCCAGACCAACTTCTTTCAATGCATAATGCTGAAACAGGTATTAAAGAATATGAATACAATGTTAAGGACGATAATTGGTCAATTGATCTTAGTTACGGTCTTTCTCCTAATCTTATGAAAGCTGGGGACCTCTCTGCTTTTAGAGGACAAGTCACGTTCTATTCTCCTGACTCGCAAATGTCATGGATTGGTTATGCTGCACAAACATCAATTGTGATCTCTCAGGCCACAGACCTGACAGGGAACTATGATGCCGATACTGAAACGATGACACTTATGGAGCTAGGAATTGGTCTTGCAAGACGCTCTGTACTCATTAAAGACTTTTACAACTCTCCAAATATTTACGACGAAATCAACTTTGCAGGGACTTATGTTTCTGCCGATAGCGACATCTTAGAAAATAAGATGGCAGGATACGGAATGGTCGCAGGCTACGGTCTATTCTGGAGAAATTCGAAGTCAACTCACTGGGGTCTTAGAATGGACTATCACTTAAGCTCTTTAGAAGATAGTACTGATGAACAAAATGAAATCGAAGCAACGGCCAGTTGGGTCTCGCTTGGACTGACTTTTGGATTAATTTTTTAACCCCAACTTATAAAGAGACAACTATGATTGAAAGATACCAAAAAGAAGAAATCTCAAATATTTGGACTGATCAATTTAAATTTGAAAAGTTCCTCGATGTGGAAGTCGCGCTCCTTGAAACTCTGGAAGAAGTTGGACTTATCACAGAGAAAGTTTCTAATAAGGCCCGTAAGGCCACTGTTAACCCACAGAGAATTGCAGAGATAGAAAGAGAAACACGCCATGACGTCATTGCTTTTTGTACATCAATCACAGAGCAGATGAGTGTAAATGAAGGAAAATTCTTTCATTTTGGCGTCACTTCCAGCGATATCATCGACACTTCACTAACTTTACAAATCAAAGCATCTCTCGACATCATTCTTCCACGTTTTGAAAAACTTAACATTGCTATTCAAAAAAGAGCGGAGCAATTTCAAGATCAAATATGTATGGGAAGAAGCCATGGGATTTGGGCAGAGCCAATGAGTTTTGGGCAAAAGCTTTTAGGACACTATGCAGAGTTTCAAAGACGCTTCACTGACCTCAAAGACTTCTATCAAAAAGAGCTGACAGGTCAATTCTCTGGAGCAGTCGGAAATTACACTATACTCACGCCGGAGATCGAAGAGAAAACCCTTAGCAAACTTGGCTTAAATGTCGAGTCTGTTAGTACTCAAATTATTCCAAGAGATAGAATTGCAAAACTTATTTCAATCTTCTCTCTCTATGCCTGCGCAGTAGAAAGATTATGTATTGAAATCCGCCATCTCCAACACTCTGACGTATCAGAAGTTTTTGAAGGCTTCTCAAAAGGACAAAAGGGCTCGTCTACCATGCCTCATAAGAAGAATCCAATTTCTGCAGAAAACCTCTCAGGCATTGCAAGGGTCCTTCGTTCTCACATGAGTATGGCCATGGACAATACCCTACTGTGGCACGAAAGAGATATTTCTCATTCAAGCGCCGAAAGAATGTATCTGCCAGATGCCTTTGGACTTGTCCTCTACTCAATTGATCGACTTGAAAATACAGTAACAAACCTTGTTGTAGATCATGAAATGATGGAACAGAAGGTCTCTAAAACATTCAAGCACTTATCAAGCTTAGTCTTACACAAACTTATTGAAGTCAGTGAAAACACAAGAGAAGACCTCTACAAGATTGTCCAAAAAGCTTCCTTTGAGGCTAAAAATAGAGACAATTTCTATAACATTTTAAAGGATTCCTTCACTCATCAAAGAGAATTGGAAGTGCTTGATTCGTTGAGCTCAATGAGTGAGATTGAAATCTTCGGAAAACACACTTCTAAGGTCTTTAATCGAACACTAAAATAGACTGAGGTGAATGTGAAATTCTTAGCTTTAATTCTAAATCTGTTGATTCTTCAATCGGCCGTGGCAGCAGAGTATCAAATTGCAACTTTTGCAGGTGGATGCTTCTGGTGTATGGAGCCCCCATTTGATAAGGCAGAGGGTGTCGTAAAAACCATTTCGGGATTTAGTGGTGGTGATAAGAAGAACCCTACTTATGAGGATGTTTCTTCAGGAAGAACACGTCATATAGAGGCCATCCAGGTAACTTATGACCCAAAGAAAATATCTTATAAAGAACTTCTCTCCATTTTTTGGAAACAAATAGATCCGACAGACCCTTCAGGACAATTTGTTGATAGAGGTTATCAATACTCAACAGCTATCTTCTATAGAAATGAGAAAGAAAAACAAATCGCGATACAAAGCCAAAGAGAATTTCAAAAGTATTTCAAAAAGAAGATCGTCACAAAGTTATTACCATTTAAGCATTTCTACCCAGCACAAGAATATCACCAAGACTACTATCAGAAGAATCCCCTGCGCTATAAGTTCTATCGATACAATAGCGGCAGGGATCAATATTTAAAAAAAATTTGGAAATAAATGAGGGTTAGAGAAGTTCCTTCTCACCCTTGTCTTTGAGGTGATTCACAACTTCCTTAACTCGTTGTGCATCTTTCTTAGGCATTACCATTAGAGTCTTGTCATTAGAAACAACCACAAGATCGTTGATGTTGATCAGAGAAACAAACTTTCCAGGGGCATAGATAACATTCCCCTCAGCATCCTTTAGATAGACTGACTTAGCATTAACAACAGTATTTCCACCTTCAGGATCAATAACTTGTTCAAGTGCTTCCCAAGAACCTAAATCATTCCAATCAAACTCAGCTGGTACAATTGTCACATTCTCAGACTTCTCCATAATGGCATAATCAATCGAGTCCTCTGGAACTTTATTATAAACTTCACTCAGCTTATTAAAATCATCGGCGTTATTCTTAAGTTCTTCATAGAAAGCAAACATTTGTGGAGAATGCTTAGCGAATTCTCTTTTAAATGTTCCAAGAGTTGCCATAAACATTCCCGCGTTCCAAAAATATTCACCTGTGGCAAGATAACTCTTCGCTGTTTCAAAGTTTGGCTTCTCTACAAATTGAGCAACTTTAAAACCATCAAGAACTTTGTCTCCACGACGAATATAACCATAACCAGTATGTGGGAAATGAGGACGAATCCCCATTGTTGTAATTGAGTCAGTACTTCTTGCGAGCTCGACTGCTTTATTAAATGTGCTTTGAAACCCATTTAGATCGAGAATAACATGATCAGATGGCATTACCGCCACAACATCATTATCCGTTGCTCCAGCCTTTTCCATTGCTGCCAGAGAAAGTAGAATACAAGGACCAGTATTTCTTCCCGACGGCTCATAGATAAAAGATGTCTGATTTATTAAGTTCTCAGAACATTCTTTTGCTAAGTCTCTTTGATCAAATGTCGTCACAATATAGCGATGATCTTGATCCACAATATTTTCAAATCTCTTCAGTGTTTGAGAAAGTAATGTCCCATCGCCAACTAGTGATAAGTATTGCTTCGGCTTATTTTGAGTTGACTCAGGCCACAAACGTGTCCCCTTTCCTCCGGCCATTATTAGACAATACGTGTTAAATTCAGACATAAAAAACCCCAATGTTTTACTATTGGGGTATTGTATCATAGAAAATTTTATCTCGTCACTATTCAAACTTAGTGAGAACGTAGTCACGCTCTGCAAAAAGACTCTTATGCTTTAAGATATAGTCCTTAGTCTCAGAAAGTGAGTTAAAAACCCCTAAACTAACTCTGAACCAATTCCCTCTTCCAGGAATATTCTTTTCATTAATAATTGGGTTATATCCTAGAACTTTAAATCCTTCTGCAAACTGTTTCGCTTCTGCAAGAGATTGAAACGAGCTCAACTGGATTGTATATTTTCCAGAAAAGTTATCGTCACTTTGCTCTTGTGCAGAAGGTGCTTCTTCC
>NZ_AUNJ01000065.1 GCF_000447775.1 Bacteriovorax sp. DB6_IX | reverse complement strand
CACAAAACTATCAGGATGAGTTCTTCTAATAATACGTGACTTGATTGGATCATTGAGTTTGTCTTTCTTGTTAAAGATAACAAGTCTTTCTTTATCATCAACACCTAGTTCTTTAAGAACATTATCTGTAACTTCTAAATGTTTCTCAAAATTCTCATCACTGATATCACAAACTATTATGAGGAGATCAGCTTCCATCGCTGATTCAAGAGTTGTTTTAAAACCATCAATAAGTGTGTTGGGAAGGTTAGATAAGAAACCAACGGTATCGATAAGAATCATCGGAGGTTTTGTATCTGGATTTAGCATACGAAATGTTGAGTCAAGAGTTGCAAAGAGCTTATCTTCTTCAAGTACATCAACACGACATAGTCTATTCATAAGAGAGGATTTTCCGGCGTTCGTATATCCTACGAGAGCTGCTGTAATGGCCTTCTTACTTCTCTTCTTTCTCTGTTCAATACGAGACTTCTCAACTTCTTTAAGTTCCTTTTTAAAGAAAGCAATTCTATCTCTAATAATACGTCTATCAAGCTCGATCTGTTGTTCACCTTCTCCACCACGGACACCAATACCACCTTTTTGTCGACCAAGGTGAGACCAGAAACCGGCAAGACGAGGGAGAATATACTGAAGGCGTGAGATTTCAATTTGGATTTTTGCCTCTTTAGTTCTCGCGTGCTCAGAAAAGATTTCAAGAATAATATGGCATCTGTCGACAACAGAGAGCCCTGAGATTTTCTTAATATTTCTAATTTGACTTGATGTTAGCTCGCAGTCAAAAACCAAAATGGTAGAGCCTTCGGCCTTGGCCTTATTTGCAATCTCTTCAATCTTTCCTGAGCCAAGAATTGTACCAGGATCAATTGTTTTCCTATTTTGGATATACTCTTCACCTGTTTCGATGCCAAGAGTTCTCATAAGCTCGCGTAACTCATCCAAAGATCTCATTGTATCTTTCTCTGTAGAGTGTTCTGCAAACTTAGGACAAATTAGAGAAACGAGTGAGGCCTTCGATTCTCTTGAAATATAAAATTCATTATCAAGCATAGTTAATCTTTACCAATCTATTGTCTATAAGTCGTGTTTTACCAACTTTGAATGCGCCAGCAATAACGACTTCAGATGTGTTTTCATTTACCTCTTCAAGTAGGTTCGCATCGAGAATTTCTAAATATTTCCAACGAGAATCTACAAGAGTGGTTTCTATTATTTTATTTAATTCAACTCCCGAATTTAGCCAAGAGTTCTCACTAAGTATTTTTGTCATCAGATCGAGAGTTCTTGGAAGAGTCAGAGCTTGGGCCCGTTCATCTTCACTGAGATACTGGTTGCGACTTGATCTGGCCAAACCATCATTATCTCTTGATATTGGAAGCATTTCGAGATCAATTTCAAGGTCTAAATCTTTAATCATTCTGCGTATCACTTGAACTTGTTGAAAGTCTTTTTGGCCAAAGTAAGCACGATTTGCTCGTGAAATTTTGAAAAGGCGATAGACAACAGTCGTGACTCCATCAAAGTGCCCAGGACGATCGGCCCCGCAGAGTTTCTCCGTCATACTTCCCACAGAGATTGCTGTTTGAAATCCTTTCGGGTAGATCTCATCGTTTGACTTAGGCGAGTAGACAATAAGTTGCTTATTTTCAAATTCAGCTAAGGCTTCTTTTAAAAGCTCACAATCGGCCTCAAGAGTTCTTGGATATGAATCAAAATCTTCATTCGGTCCAAATTGTTTTGGATTCACAAAGATCGTCACAATAGTCACAGGATTTTGAGCGAGAGAAGCTTTGACTAGGGAGATATGACCTGCATGGAGGTTTCCCATTGTTGGAACAAGTCCAATTTCAAGAGCATTGTCTTGATGCCATTGCATAAGATCTGTGAGCGTCGTTATCTGCTTAAACATTAATTTAACCTATTGAATATTTCTGCTGGAAGCTTGGACTTTAGCATAACGGTATCAAGAGTTATAGCGCCATCGCTGAAGAACTTGTAGTGAGCCTGATCAGTATTAAAGCCTTGTTGTTCCTTATCGTGACAAAGTCCACTATGAACTTGAGTTCCAACTAAGAGGTCAACTGGCTTACGGGTCCATTTCTCATTTAGGATATCGTGACTTAAGTCTGTTTCGGCAGCAAAGCCAACGACTTGTTGATCTTTTTTTAGACCAAGCACATATTTTAAAATATCTGGTGCTTGCTTATACTCGAGACTCTGTGACATTTGAGTCTTCTTCATCTTGCCAAGATGTGCCTCGAATTCTAGATCACTAATGGCCGCAGAAGAAATATAAATATCACTTTGAGAAAAGGCCTTCTCAACAGCAGTTTTCATATCAGTCGTTGTTGTTACCCTTGTCAAAGTAAAACCAGGCAATTCAAGGAGATCATCAAGTTGTGAAGTCGCATGCTTTCCTGCAATGACGTGGGTTTGATATCCTCGCTTCAATGACTCCACTGCAAGCTCATATCCTGTTTTTCCGGAAGAAGAGTTAGTTACAAATCTCACTGGATCAATAGGTGCTATGGTTGCCCCTGTTGTAATAAGGACACGCTTAGATTCATTTGTTATTTTTGGGTTGATGGCCTCGATGCAATTTATAACCTTATCTATACTTGGCGCCTTTCCCTCTCCCTGATCACCACAGGCGAGCTTTCCAGCGGCCGGGGGATGAATGAATAAGTTGCCCGCTTTATGAATTCTCTGTAGGAGGTCCATATTCTCCTGTGTTAGAGGGTGACGGTACATATAAGTATTCATTGCAGGAAATATCGAAGTTGTAGTTTCATCTCTCTTGGCCAAAAAGACTGACGTTAAGAGATCATCGGCCTTACCAAAGGCAAGGTTGGCCAAAGTGTTGGCCGAGGTAGGATAGATCAAAAGATGATCACACCATTTGGCCAGGTCTATATGGAGGACATTTCTATTTTCGAAGTCGTCTAGAGAAAGAAAGTAGTCAATTCCTAGGTATCCAAAAACCTCAGGCTTTAGAAACTCTAGAGCACCCTTAGTTAAAATTACCTTAACTTCGTGACCTTTTTTACTGAGCCCACGGGCCAGATCGATTGACTTATAGGCGGCTATTGAGCCGCAAACCCCTAAAATTATTTTCATAGATACGCAATATGTCAAAAAGGAGTGATTTTGTAAAGAATTGCAGGGGCAAAATAAGTTTTTTACTTCCTAAACAAATTAAAGATTTCAATAACTTATGCCGATTCAGCGATAATATGTTTTAGTGTTATGATCTATATCATGTAGCTATACGCGTCAGTTGCCGAAGAGGTGATTGAAGGAGCTATTTAAAAATGCAAAACCCGCATCTTAAGATAATTGGTTCTTGGGAACTGGATCTCAGTTCTGGGGAACTGTACTGGTCTGATGAGACTAAGCTAATTCATGGTGTTGAATTATCTTATACTCCTACCCTTGATTCGGCGCTTGAGTTTTATCGAGAGGACTATCGCGATAAGGTTAAGCTAATTGTTGATCACCTCATTGAGTTAGGTGATAACTATGATAATGACTGCTGTCTTGTAAGAAAGGATGGAGAGCAGATCTGGGTTCGAATTACCGGGCTTATTATCCAAAAAGATCATCATGGCAACCCTACAAAAATTGGTGGGACAGTTCAAGATATCACTCATTACTATTCCAAAGTTACTAAGCTTGAAAAGTATTGGGGGATTCTCAATGATAGTAATATGCTCTCTGTCTCCAATAAAATGGGAGTTATCAAATTTGTTAACGAAAGCTTCTGTAAATTAACAGGCTATGAACGTGGCGAAGTTATTGGAAAGACTCATAGAATTTTTAATTCTGGTTATCACTCAAAAGAATTCTTTAAAGAGTTATGGGATACCATAAATCGTGGTGAGAAGTGGGAAGGAGAGATTCTTAATAAGAATAAGGATGGCCGCCTCCAATGGATTGAGACAATTATTTTTCCTGTACTCGATCATAAAGGTGAGTTGAGTGAGTTTATTAGTATTCGCTACGATATTACTGAGAAGAAAGAAAATCAAAAAAAGGACCGTTGATGCAGAGAGGTTAAAAGTTGTTGGAGAAGTTGGGACTCAAATTCTTCATGAACTTATGACTCCGTTATCTCTTATTCACTACCATAATGAGCACTTGATTAAGAACCTTGAAGAGAAGGGAAATCAAGAGGGATTGGCCTATGCTCAAAAAGTAAAGGAATCTGCACGTCGAGTAATTGAAATCTTTGATGATATGAGATCATTGATTAAAGATCGAGATGATTATGAGTATGTTGAGTTGGCCAAGATTATTAAGAAGAGCTACTTCTATACACATATTCAAATGCAAAAGAACGAAATTGATTTTGTCTTTGATACACAAAATAGTGATCAATTGGTTTGGGGAAGTTCGGGACAGTTGGGACAAGTCTTTACCAATCTGTTGAATAACTCCATTCAAGCTATCAAAGATTTAGAAGATAAGTGGATCAAAGTTTCGATTAAAAATACAGATGGCTATCTCGTCGTTCAAGTCATGGACTCGGGAGATGGTATTCCTCGTGATATGCAGGAAAAAATCTTCGAAAGTTTATTTACCACAAAAGGTGATAGTGGGGGAACTGGACTTGGACTCGCAATCTCTCGAAGATTAATTGAGAGAATGGGAGGACAAATTGATATTGATGAGGCTTGTCCAAATACATGCTTTACATTAAAGTTCCCGATAAAAGAAGAAAGTAAGAAAGCAAGTTAGATATAGTAAAGGTTAGAAAATGCATTTTGAGAAATTTACAATTGTTAGTCAACGCGATGTTCAAGCTCTAGAAGACACACATGAAATTATTCTTTTGAACTTAGATCATATCGTTTCAGTAAAACCAATTAAGATTGTCGTTGATACGGAAGTCTTACAGGGATATTGGATTAGAATGACCAATGGGAAGAAGTATCGAGCTATTGAAGTTCCAAATGCTATTGCTCAGCTCTGTGTTGAGAACTAATTTCTTTTAGAATATAGTGGAGGGCCTTGGCCAAAAGGTCCTCGTCGTAAATGGCCTTGGGAAGATTTAGTTCTAAGGCGTCTCCACCTGTTAAATAAACCTGATCAACATTAAAACTCAAAATATGATTTGTAATAGATTCAAGATAGTGTCTGGTTGCTAGGGCTATCGCCTGTTGGGTATTTTTTGCAATACCTTTTTTTCTTTCAATATTATTTTCAATCAAGGGTAAGTTCTTACCGTGAATATTATAGGATTTAAGAAATGTTCTTAGACCAGGATAAATAAAACCGCCAAGATGAATTCCGGACTTAACAATATCTATGGTAATAAAGCTTCCGGCATCAACTGCAATAAAATTCTCTTCTTGCTTTAAGTTTTGGATCCCGTAAACCAGGGCGAGACGATCATTGCCAAGACTCTGACCGTATTCTGTTGAGAAATGAAGCTTCCCTTTAATATCATTAAAGCTTATAAGTGATTTATTTTTAAACTGTAGTTCTTGGTTAACTGAACAGAATAGAGCAAGAGAGTTCTCTGGAAGATTTAGTTCTTCTAGAGATTTAATTTTAAACTTCTCTGTGATTTTTCCCTCTGGAGAAAAGACTGAGACTTTTAAATTCGTGTTCCCTGAATCAATGGTGTAGAGAGTTTCCATCTTGCTGATGTATTTCTTTATTTGTCGAAAGATAGTCTTCAATGAGAGCTTTCTTTAGTTCAAAAAGGTTTGCGATTGGCTGACAGAATTTTGGCGGCTTATTGGCCCCCATCTGTAAGAGATCATTAATCACAAGAACTTGCCCATCTGTAAGAGGACCTGCTCCAATTCCAATCGTAGGAATATTAAGAAGGTTTGTAATTTCTGTTGCGACTTCTTCTTTTACACACTCTAGAACAACAGCAAAAGCACCTGCTGCTTCAAGTCTCTTTGCTTCATTAATAAGTCTATTTCGAGAAGACTCATCCTTTCCATGGGTATAGTACCCACCAAGTTCGTGGACTGATTGTGGAGTCAGTCCAATATGTCCCATAACAGGGATCCCACTTTGTGTGAGACGTCTGATAATCTCTAAATGATAATCTTCAGCACCTTCAAGTTTTAGTGATTCAGCTTTTGTTTTTTGAAAGAGCTCGATTCCATTCTTAACACCATCTTCAAAAGTTGAGTAAGTTCCAAATGGAAGATCCGCAACAATAAATTTATTTGGAGCACCACGTTTTACTGCAGCAGCAAAAGTGATCATATCGTTCAATGTGACTTCAACAGTTGTCTCATAACCTAGAACAACATTACCTAAACTATCTCCCACAAGAATCAGATCAAGTTCTGTTTCATTAAGAAGAGTTGCTGTTTGGTAATCGTAGCAAGTGAGCATTTGCAAAGACTTATTTGTCTTAGAAAGTTTGTGCGCTCTAAGCTTTCTTGTATCTAGCTTCTTCATTGCCTTTAGTTCCTAGGTCTAAGTTGCGTTCCAATTTTTTCGTATAGCTCTTGTAGGGGATGATTGTCCCACTCATTTATTACATCGGATTTAAGCCTTTGAAAATCAAAGACTTTTGAATCCTGAAAAAATTTACCAGACTCAATATCACTATAGAGATCATCATATATTTTCAATAGTTTAGCGTCGAAAATTTGCTGTCTCGCTTTTTCTCCACCCATGAGAGCGTTTGGTGAAATAAGGCCGAAAAACTCCTTCGGGCCAAACTTTAACATAGCATCTGCTATGAGTTTTACCTCATGCCAACACTCTACATAGGCCATTTCTGGAGAGATACCTTTTTCCACTAACTTATCAAAACTAGCTTTAGCCCCGTAGGGAATAAGTGAGCAAAGAATAGATTGCTCAGAGAAGAGATCACCATAGGTTTCATCTTTAAAAGAGACGGCAATTTCAACAGTAATTCCTAAATCCTTAATAAGTTGCTGATGGGCTTTTTTAGACTGCTCTGAGTGAGAGAATTCACTACTTATGGCAGCGGCCATTTGTCCTTTCGTCTCATAGTTAAAGCGAACTTCACTTGCGATGGCCTTAGGAGCTAGGAGTAAGTGATTCTGCTTAGGGTATTTTTCTGCTAGTTTCTCATATGTCACACTAAAGCCATGGGCGTAGTAGATATTTTGATCTTCTCTAAATTGGTTACTGACTTTTTCAAGTACAGAGGCGTGCTGATCATCGGGAGTAAGGAGAATAATATTTTGATACTCTGAAAGAGACTCTTCTTCTAAGACTAGTGTCTCAAATTTCTCCTTAGCAAGTGCTAATGAAGAGCTATCTTTTCTAAGTCCAATAGTCACATTTCTAGCGCTATCTTTTAAATTTAGGGCCCATGCTTTTGCCTGGGCTCCATAACCTATGATAAGTATATCTTGTGTAAACAAAATGACCCCTTTATGGATTGAAAAATATTGATATCATGGGGCGTTATATATGGCAATTGAGAGACGAGATGGAACTAACTTATATATCGAAAAGAGGACTGACTACAACAGAGGCCCTGCTTAATAAGGGAATCCTTTGGGGGGAAGCTCCATTTACAACGGCACTAGTTCATCACGGAAGAATAGTTTTCGAAAAATCCCATTTGGAGAGACTACGCAAGACGATTGATTATCTATATGGAGAAAGAAGAGAAGTCTTGGCCCATATGAGTGCGGCCATGAGGGAGATGGGTGATCAACTGTCTGAACATCCCTACGTTTACTTACGTGCGACTCTTTTTGAACTTGGCTCAGGAGAGTTGGAGTTTATTCTTTGGGCGGTTGTTCGAGATATGCCAACAGAGAGTTTAGCAATGACCCTCGTTCAAGATGCACCATGTATTCATACTCCGAATTATATTAAAAGGTCGGATTATTCTTTTAAGTTTAGAAATAGAAATAAATTGAGAAGACAAGGTATCGATGATGCGATTTATTTTGATTCACAGAATCGTGTCCTTGATTCTTCAACTGGTAATCTCTTCTTTGTGAAAGGGGATAAGATTATTTATAGTGAATATATCCCAGGCGTCTTAGAAGGTGTTTTAAGAGAGAACCTTATTGAGTGCATGAATCGTAAGGGACACGAACTTGAACAGCGAATTATTTTAAAGGATGAGCTGCCAAGTTTTGATGAAATTTGGGTTAGTAATGCCTTTGTTGGGCTACAACGAGTATCCAAATTAGATGAAATAGAATATAAACGTGAATACTTTGATATAATAGAAGAGCAACTTAATAAATATTGTGGTGATATATGGCCAAGAAAGAATTAAGCGTAAAGTGTCCAACTTGTTCTAATAAGTTCAATTACTACGGAAGTGATTTTAGACCGTTTTGTACTGAAAGATGTAAGATGATTGATCTTGGATTGTGGGTCACAGAGAGTTATACTGTAGCAAGTAATCAACCTTTATCTGAATCTGATATTGAAACAGTTATAAAAGAACAGGAAAACAAGGCATATGGAGAAGATCACTAAGAAAGAATTAGAAAGAATAGAAGCTGATCTTATCTCTCTATCTAAAAAAGCCTCAAGAAAAATTTTAACATATAAGAATAAAGTTCAAGAGCTGGTTATTCAATCTAAGCAAGCTCAAGGTATTGTCTCAGAAGCTGATCTTGCTTCTGAAGAAATCATTACAAAGTATTTAAATAAGCACTATCCTGATATTCCTGTTCTGGCTGAAGAAAGCTTTTTCAAAGAGTTTAAAGGAAAGAAAGATGGCTATGCGAAGTTTAAGAATATCGAAAAACTCTGGGTTATCGATCCACTAGATGGCACGAATAATTTTGTCCATGGACTCGATTACTTTGCAGTTTGTATCAGTCTTGTCATCAAAGGAAAGCCAGTTGTTGGTGTTGTTCATTGTCCGATGAGAAAGGAGACTTTCTCGGCATCTCTAGGAAATGGGATGAAGTACAATGGGAGAGTTATTTTTAATGATAAAGGTCGTAAAGATTTAAAGAGTGTTCTTCTTGCAACAGGGTTTGCAACAGAAAAGGGAAAACCTTTTAATAAGGAATTTAAAACCTTCAAAAATATGATGGCAGAAGTTAGGGCCATTAGAAGAATGGGAAGTGCAGCTCTTGATCTTTGTTTCACGGCCCTTGGAATTTATGATGGTTTCTGGGAAAGAGGGCTCGCTCCATGGGATATGGCCGCAGCTACAATTATTTGTGAGGAAGCTGGAGTTAAAGTAACCGAGTATAATGGTAGGAAACATAATCCTTTTTCTGAGACCATTTTAGCGGCTAGAAAACCCATTCATGGTAAGCTTAAGAAACTATTAGTTGATTAACTTAGTCTGACAAAAGCATTTTATCCAAAAAAAATTGAGAAAAATTTGTGCATGTCTATAATTTTATTAACTTTATGATAAAATATCAGGGATGTATCGTATAGAAATTCCAAGGATGGAGAAGTGAGAGAAACAGTAATAAGACTTACGCGTGAGATGATGCATATTAGTGATAATGTTTTTTATATATCACTAGCGGTCTTAATTTTTATTCTATGTTTAATTATTGTGTATTGGTTTTATACAAGAAAGAGGATGCGTGAACTACAGCATCAGATTCCTGCAACAGTTCTAAAAAACTATTTAGATTCAGTTATACAAAACTCAAATGCATTAAAGTCGTCGCTCTTTAGAGGGGGAGGCTTAGATGCATCTGATGGTATTCCTTCTGTTGTTCCAACAGGGAGTCTTCCAACTGGAAATGTAGGAGTCGGTGGTTCTGAAGATCTTGCACAAAAGAATGCAGAAATCTCTGCTCTTCAAGGGCAGCTTGGAACTAAAGATTCTCAAATTAGAGAACTTGAAAGACAACTTTCTGAAAGAGTTGTTCCTTCAGGTGACTCTTCTGAAGAAGTTCAAATCATGCAATCGGAGCTTGATAAACTTAGAGCAGAATTAGCTTCAAAACAAACTGAGCTAGAAGCTGCTCAATCTGCCAATGTTGGTGGAGATGGTGGTGCTGAAGTAGAGGCCCTTCAAAAAGAAAAAACTGAACTTCAAGATAGACTTAAAGAATATGAAATTATTGAAGAAGATCTTGCTAACTTAAGAAGACTTCAACAAGAAAATGATCAGTTAAAACAAACAATAGAACAACTTCAAGGTGGAGCACCTGCTCCAGCTGCAGAAGCCGCACCAGAGCCTGCTCCTGCACCAGAACCAGAAGCTGCTCCAGAGCCAGCACCTGAGCCAGAACCAGCACCAGCTGAGGAAGAAGATCTTGAAGCAGCGATGGCCGCTGCTATTGAAGAAGCACCAGCTACGGCCCCTCCGGCAGATGCTGTTCAACCTGAGCCTGCTGAAGAACCAGCAGCTGCAGCTGATGATGAAATGATGGTTCCTTCTAATGAAGGTGAGCAAAAGTCTGCTGAAGAACTCTTAAGTGAATTTGAGAAAATGCTAGGATAAAAAAATGAAAAAAATCTCTCTTGCCGCATTATTTCTGCTTTTAACTGTATCAACTCCTGCAAAGATTGATTCAAAGTCCATGAAAAACACTGTGACTTTAAAACTAGAGAAGCAGTTCTCTAGAAATCTTGCGAATAAAGAGATGAAGAAACTCAAGTCACACGTACTTAAGATGAAGGGAAAGTCAGTACCTGCACTTATTAACGTGATGAAGAATGAGAAGTTTCCTGATAAGAATAGATGGATGGCAACTTTTCTACTCGGACAAATTATGGGGAAGAAGTCTGCTCCATTTATCTCAGAGTTCTCTAAACATCCTAATTGGGTCATGAGAATGGCCTCTCTAAAAACGTTAACGGCCCTAAAGCAAGATTCTTATAAGTCTGTGTATAAGAGACTTTTAAAAGATGATTCAATGATCGTGAGATACCAAGCTCTAGAGTCAGTTAAGAAATTAGACTTAAGAGACCTTTCTGGTAATATTTGGGCCATGCTCTACGATAAGAGAAATTATCATATTTCTAAAGACGCTAAATCTAAGAAGAGAACTCATATTGTGAAGAATATTATTAAAACAGTAGGGGATCTCGAATTCAATAAGGCCAAGAAGCCACTTCTTTCTATGATTCAAAAGAAGAAGTATAAAGATATTCATGTCGAAATCGACTATGCTCTTTCTAAGATTACAAAGAAAAAGTCTCCTGAGGGACTTCCTAGTAAAAAGAGATTCTGGAAAAAATTCGCACTAGCAAATACAGTGATCAAGTAAGCTTAGAAGCTTGCTTGTTCTTCTTTTGCTTTCTTTTCTTCGATTGATTTGATCATAAGTTCTCTTTTGAGGATACGATCAATTCTATAGAGGATTGTCTTTTCACGGATACCATCAGTTCTTACGACTTTCCAACCTTGAAGAAAGTCTTTTTCAACCATCTGTCTTTTAAATACAGAGACCTTACTTACTTCACGTGTTCCGCGGAAACCTTTGATAACATTGATAACAATTTTAAATCTTGCGGCCTTAACCATATCTTGAGAACCAAATGCCTCGTTGAAGTTAAGTTGATTGGTATTATCGATCCAACGGGTCTTTATAACACCAGCTTCTTGATTTTTAAGCGCGATATCATACTTCTGCATAATCTCAAGAACAGCTTGCCATGTTTGGTTATAGCTTGTTTTATAGACTTTAGAAGGAATCTCAGCTTCTTCGGCTAATTGTTGAAATTGCTCATAAGAAGAGCATCCTGAAAAAAGGATAGTAAATAACGCTAATAGAGATAAAAATGTCTTTTTCTTCATAGTCAACTTTTGTAATTTTTAATAAAATAATTTTATCATATATTTCCACGAATCCCCAAGGGGAAGAGGTTGACCATGAGTTTTTTAAATCAAATGAAAGAAGTTCTTGAAATGGAGGCAAATGCCATCACAAGAGTTGTTCAGTTTCTGGATGAGGAAAACTGTGAACGTCTAATGGGACTCTATGAAAGACTGACCAAAACTGGTGGACAATTAATTTTCTGTGGAGTGGGAAAGTCTGGACTCGTGGGTGAGAAACTCTCTTCAACATTTGCCTCTCTTGGGCTGAGATCAATTTTTCTTCACCCAACTGAAGCTCTTCATGGTGATCTTGGAAGGGCGAGTGAAAGAGATGGGATGGTTTTTCTCTCAAAATCTGGAAGTACAGCTGAAATTGTGAAGCTTATTCCATTTCTACCAATGAAATCAGAAAACCTCGTGGCATTAGTAGGTGATACGACAAAGGATATCGCTAATCACTGTAGTATTGTTTTTGACTGCTCTGTTGAAAAAGAGGCCTGTATAAATAATCTTGCCCCAACGACAAGTTCAACTGTAGCGCTTGCCATGGGTGATGCAATGGCCGTGGCCTATGAGTCTTATGTCGGATTATCAAAAGAAGGTTATGCTAAGTACCATCCAGGTGGAATGCTTGGTAAGTCACTTCTTATGAAAGTTAGAGACTTGATGTGGACAGCAGATAAATGTCCAACACTGACTAAGGATCAGACTTTAAAGGATGTGGTCTTTGAGATGACGAAACATCCTGTCGGAGCTTGTGCCATTACAGATGATAAAGGTTCGCTACTTGGTATAGTCGTTGAGGGTGATATTAGAAGATCTATTGCAAAAAGTGATCAGGCCCTTTCTGAGTCTGTGGCAAATATTATGACTTCTTCTCCCATTTCAATTGAGGCCGATAAACTTGCCCTTGATGCATTAAATCTTATGGAGAATAAAGACCGTCAAATATATGTACTTCCTGTTTTAGAGGGGAAGAAGTTTGTAGGTTTTATTCGTATGCATGATCTTCTGAAGGAAGGATTCTCAAAATAATCATCTTCAAAAGAACGATTAAGAGAATATATCCAAGAAAGACAAGAATCCCAAATCTTTGATAAAGAGTCTTCTGCGTTTGTTGTGTTGTAAGCTCGATATCTAATATTTCCTGTTTGTAATTTCCAATTCTCGCTTGCTCTAGTCCATTTGGAAGAACTATTGATGTGATTCCTGTATTTGTCATACGAACGAGAGGGAGATTAAACTCTAGGGCCCTCCACTTTGATAGAAAGAGGTGTTGTTCTTGTTCAGAGTATCTTCCATACCAAGAATCATTAGTGAGGTTGATAATATAGCGAGGTCGTTCTTCTAAACTATTAAGATAATCCATTACATAACGAGGAAAGAGGACTTCATAACAAATTAAACTCATGAAACTTTGATTATCATATTTAAAGTGAGTGTAATTCTCTCCTTTAGCGAAGAAAGAGATATTCTTGATGACTTTCGCAAAGTAGCGATTTAGTGGTCCAAAAGGTAGCCCTTCTCCAAAGGGAA
>NZ_AUNJ01000064.1 GCF_000447775.1 Bacteriovorax sp. DB6_IX | reverse complement strand
TTCAACTAAGAACACAGGAAGAGACAAGAAAATTGTTGATAATTTCTTTAGAGACGTGAAAATTTCTGGAAAGGTAACGGCCATTAAGAAGAATATGCTGATTACTGAAATGGTCATGAAAGGTAAGAAAGTAAAGGTTCCTATGAAGTACACACTTGAAGGTTCTAAACTTTCAGCGACTGGAACAATCGATGTCTTCGATTTCATGATGCATTCAAATCTTGATGCCATCAACAAGGCCTGTAAGGCCCTTCACGAAGGCAAGACTTGGAATGATGTTAACATTGAATTAAAAACAGATCTTACATCTTGTTAAGAACTCTCTATGAGTTTTTGTGCCGTAGTTTTTCTACGGCACTTCCTCTGCTATAATAACACTATGAGTTTTATAGTTTCCTTCAAAGGCCAATTTCAACCCTATCCTCTACCAGATCTCTCTCACTACGATAGAGTTAAAAATGTCTATAAGGCCAAACAGGCCCAAGAATTGAAAGATAATCATGAGAACGAAACTCCAATTGAGGGAAATTTTGAAAACACCAAAAACCGTCATAGCTCTCAAGGCATAAGCGCATACCAAAAGAGTGAGAAGCAGTATCAGCAAGAAAGAATTCCTCATCAGGCCCGAGATATCATGTCGACAAATGTAAGGGTTCTCTCCTACAGAGCTTCACGACAGGAGGGAATCGAAATGATGGATAAATATGGATTTCGCCACATCCCTGTTATCAATGACGAGCAGACACTTATTGGAATAATTTCGGAAAAAGATTTTCTCGCGAAACCCTTGAATGGAACGATTGAGACTTTAATGAGTGAAAAAGTTTTGACTTGTCTTGATACAACAAGGCTTCAAGATATTGCGAAGATTATGCTCCATGAAAAACTAGGTGCTCTACCTGTCGTTAACGAGAAACATATCTTGGTAGGTATTGTTACTCAAACTGATATCCTACAATTTGTGACTCGTATCATGTCGATAAATCAACTCTTTTAAACTTATTTGAATTTAACCCAAAAGATCCCACGAAAGTCATTCGCTTTATAACCCTTGGCCTTATCATTAGGATAGAGTTTAGCTAACTCGCTTTCGACGCTCTTTGAAAGTTTAGCCCCATGACAATTCAAACAGAGTCCTTTTAGATAGATTGGCTCTACATAAGCCGTTTCACCTGTTTTTAAACGAATGACTTGAGAATCTTTGGAAGCCGTTGTTTCATAACTCTTCAAGACATCTTCCATCCATGCCTGTGGTTTATTCTTTGGATTTCTATACTTTGATGATGAACGTCCAACTGTATAACTGGGCGTTGAAACCTCTTCAGTTACAACCGGCGCCTTAAGCTGACAAGTTCCAATGGCACCGCTCACCCCATGGGTTTTAATTCCCTGCTTGAGCTCTTTCATTAGCCCCATCTTTAAAGGCTTAAGTGCTTTCTTACCTAGTTCTGAATAATTTGCTTCTTGAGTATAGACACTTGTTAAAAGTCCTAGTGTAATGATTAACTTCATTAGAGCCCCAATGGAATTTTTATATAACGAGTTCCGTTTGATTCTTCTTCAGGTAAATGCCCTGCTCTCATATTCACTTGGATACTTGGAAGAAGAAGTCTTGGTGCATTTAATTGGGCATCTCGATTCTTTCTAAAAGTCACAAATTCTTCTTTTGACGTATCACCTTTGAGTTGAATATTTCTTTCTTTCTGGGCCTTAACAGTTGTCTCCCACTCAATTTCTCTGCCACCTGGCCCATAATCGTGCCCTACAAAGATTCTTGTTTCTTCTGGAAGTTGGTAAACCTTCATCAAAGAGTCATAAAGCATTTCGGCATCCCCTTTTGGAAAGTCACAACGTCCTGTTCCCATATCTGGCATGAAGATAGCATCTCCAGTGAATAAGGCATCACCAATAAGATAACTAACACAGGCAGGAGTATGCCCAGGAGTTGCAATAACTTTTATACTAAGGCTTCCGGCGCTCAGAACTTCTTCGTCCTTCACAAGTTGGTCGAATTGAGAGCCGTCACATTGACATTGTTGTGCCATATTAAAAACGGGAGTGAAAACTTCTTGCACTAATTTAATATTCTCGTGAATGACAATCTTTGCTTGCGGATAAATATTCTTTAATAGCTGTGATGAAGACAAGTGATCCGCATGCACATGTGTCTCTAGAATATAATGAAGATGAAGAGAGTTCTCTTGAATAAATTCTTTTGCGATCTCAAAACTTTCTTGACTAAGTTTTCCAGAGTGAGGATCAAAATTATAGACGGGGTCAATAATGACTGCATCTTTTGTGGCCTCATCATAGACAATATATGTCAAAGTGAATGTATCCTTATCAAAAAATGTCTGTATCTTCATATGTCTTCCTTCCCCTAATGGTTTATCAATCCTTACAAATAAATTTATAGGAATATTTGAATAAAAAACATGACCATCGTCAAATAAGTTGAGTAAAATATGAACATGAGCTTCGAATTTAGTGAAAAATATGACTTATTGTCCCAATTAGATGATGAACAAATCAAACATCTCGTTACTGTCAAAGTAAAAAAGGGTGAGATTATCTACCATCAAGGGGATGCCCCAACAGGTGTCTATCACGTTAAAAATGGCCATATAGGGCTTATCACTTTTGCCCCAAATGGCAATGAAACTCTATTAAGAGTTTTTGGGCCAAACTATTTCTTTGGTCATCGTTCACTTATAAGTAATGAAGATTACCATGCCACGACAATGGCCCTCGTCGATTCAGAACTTATCTTTATACCAAGTTCCGACTTTGACAATATAGTCCATGCAAAGCCAAATATTCTCATGCATGTGGCCCAAGTTCTGGCAAAGGAATTGAGAAGGGCCGAAAATAAATTCAGAGATCTGGCCAACTCCAATGTTACAAGTCGAATTATCCAGGCCCTTGCCTTCATCAAAACACGCTATCCTGATCACAAGTGGACGAGAAAAGAGATCGGAGAATACTGTGGCGCAAAGACGGAAACAGTCTCAAGAGTCTTAGGAAGACTTGAAAAAGAGGGCCTCATTGTTAAAGAAGGTCGTGGAATTGTAATCCCTAGTATAGAGAAACTCTACGAAAGAGCTGAAGAACTTGATGAGTAGAATGATTTAAAAAAGGTTGATCATCATCAATGTCTTTGATGATCTTTACCTCTATAATCAATCTACGGAGGGATTATGATTTTAGGATATTTATTAGCGACATTAATTGGACTTAGTCTGGGCCTACTCGGTGGTGGAGGTTCAATTTTGACTGTCCCTATACTAGTCTATGTTCTTAAAATGGACCCAAAACTCTCAATTGCCCTCAGTCTGGCTATAGTTGGTAGTACAAGTTTAATTGGATCTATCACCCATTTTAGAAATAAGAATATTAACTTATCTGTAGCAATGATCTTCGCCCCATTCGCAATGATTGGAACATTTCTTGGTGCAAAGATTGCGGCCTATATGTCGGGCTCAACTCAACTTATCCTCTTTGCGGTGATCATGATCTTGGCCAGTGTCTTTATGTTTAAAGGAAGAAAGGACGTTGGGGCCCAACAAGATAAGAAGCTCAATTACTTTGTCATAGGATTACAGGCCATAGCAATTGGAATTGTCACTGGTATCGTTGGTGTTGGAGGAGGATTTCTTATTGTTCCAACGCTTGTTCTTTTGACAGGGATTTCTATGAGACAGTCGGTGGGAACATCACTTCTCATTATATCTTTGAACTCACTAAGTGGTTTTGTAGGTTACCTTAATCAGATCACAGTGCCATGGTCCTTTCTTGGAACATTCATTATTTTTACAAGTCTAGGAATAATCGTTGGTGCCAAACTCATGAATAAAGTTCCGCAACAAACACTGAAGAAGGTTTTTGCAATTTTCCTCATTATAATGGGAAGCTTAATTCTTTATAAGAATCGCGATAAGATTACAGTGACTTCAATACCAAAACTTGAGAAGCTCGAATCAATTACTCAAGATAGACGCATTGTGACACCAATTAAAAATTACTTGTAAGTAAATTTATCTTGCTTCTGCCCCTGTACATGGGACAATAAGATAGTCTGCCCGTTCAGGAGGAACAAATGGGACTACTCAATTCATTACAAAATAGTATTTCTGGAAGCCAAGCAAGTAGCAAGAAAATGAGCTCTGTCTCGGACAATATTGCCAATGCGGGAACTCACGGATTTAAATCAAGTAACGCAGAATTTGAAGAGGCCCTGTCAGATTCTTTTGATTCAGGTGTCAACCCTACTTCCCATATGGCCGGAACAAAACACTCCATCACAAAATTGAATATGGCCCAAGGGGAGATCTCAAGATCCGCAGCGGGAACAGATATGGCCATTAGTGGAGAGGGTTTCTTTCGTGTTGAAACACCATTTGGAGCGGCGTACACAAGAGATGGATCTTTTCAATTTAATAAAGATGGAGAACTCGTAACTGGAGATGGCCATAAGGTACAAGGTTACCGTGTTGGAGATGACGGAAAGGTCACAACTCAGCAGAGTGTTTTAAAGATTAGTGAAATAGAGAGACCAGCCAAAGCAACGGCCAATGTGGATCTCACGTTGAACCTAGATGCTAGAGAAGATAATAAAATTTTTGATCCTCAAAACCCTTCACAAACCTCAAATTTTTCAAAGGAAGTCAAAGTCTTCGATTCAACTGGTAAAGAAAGATATGTCACTGTCTATTTTACAAAAGTCGATAATAATCAATGGCAATACAATGCTATGATTGATGGAAAAGATTTTCCAAATGGTCAAGAAGGACAACAATATCCTGGGGCCTCAGGAGTTCTAACTTTCAATAACGGTGTTCTACAAAATGAAAATAAGCTTGTCTCAACACTAAACTTTGCAGATGCCGGAGCACAAGAAGTAAATTTTGACTTTGGTGAATCTATTGCAGATGGTGGTGATGGGGCCAATGCCTCAACGACTTATGGGACAAAATCAAGTGTTTCAAAATTTAGGGCAGATGGAAATAAATTGGCGACACTAAAATCTATTGGCTTTGGGGCCGATGGAATGATGCAGGCCTATTTTGATAATGGAGAAATCAAGGACATTGCCCAAGTTATGGTTGGAAAGTTTCAAAATAATCAAGGGCTCAAAAAGGTTGGTAGCAACCTCTATGTCGAAACAAATTCATCAGGACAAGCTTCCCTTGGAACACCTGGCTCTGATGGTCGAGGAAATGTCCTGGCCCAATCGATAGAAATGTCCAATGTGGATATTGCTAACGAGTATGTCAACTTAATGTCGACTCAGGCCACATTTGCGGCCAACTCAAAAGTCTTCAATACTTCAGACCAGCTACTGCAAAAAGTTATCAATCTTAAATAGAATATGATAAAAATATTCTATGGAAATTTACTTTAACAATCCTCTTTTGCAGGATTCTCAAAAGCTTATTTTAAAGCGTTATCCTGAGACAAGGGATGACAACTTACGTGCTTGGGATGCCGCTGATGAGCTTATTCTCCAAGACCTTAAAAAGCGTGAACTATCTAAGAAAAAGATACTTATTATTAATGACAGTTTTGGTGCTCTGACGTGTGGACTGTCTCAATATGACAGAACTTCTTATATTGATAGCTATGTCTCTCAAAAAGGTATTGTGAAAAATCTTAGCGAGAATAAGCTCGAGCAATGCCAACTCATCAATGATTTAGAATTATTAGATCCCAACATAAGGTATGATTATATCCTGATTAAACTCCCAAAGAGTTTGAGCTTTCTAGAGGATATTCTCTGTCACCTACAAAGGGTTATGCATGAACACTCTCTTGCCATTTTTGCAGGGATGATTAAGCATATGCCAAAGAGTAATTTTGATCTTATCCAAAAATATCTAGGTGAAACGACAACTAGCTTAGCAAAGAAGAAGGCCAGACTTATCTATGCTAGAAAAGAAGTCGTCGATCAATCTCGATACAAACCAAAAGATCTCCACGTACAAGGACTTGAAAGTCCCCTAACCAATCTCTCGAATCTCTTTTCTAGAGATAAGTTAGATATTGGAACTCGATTCTTTATCGAGAACCTTCCAAAGGATCAACAAGGCCCAATCCTTGATCTAGGTTGCGCTAATGGTATCGTTGGAATTATGGCCAAGAAGTTAAATCCAACGGCTCAAATTATCTTTGTCGATGATTCCTATATGGCCATCAAAAGTGCGAGAATTAATTACCAAAAATTCTTTGATGATGAAGCACAATTTATTTGGATGAATTGTTATGAGCAAGAGGACCTCCCCAAAGTACAAGTTGTACTTTGTAATCCCCCCTTCCACCAAGGAAATACAATTGGTGACTTCATTGCATGGCAGATGTTTCACGATGCCAAGCGCGCCCTGACTCCAGAAGGTCTTATCAGAGTGATCGGAAACCGACACTTGGGCTATCACGTGAAACTAAAAAAGATATTTAAAAACTCGAATGTACTTAACCAAAACAAGAAATTTGTTATAATAGATTCGTATAAGAATTAAGGAGGATCTATGATCAATTCATCAAACCCTGCACTAAAAAAAGATACTTTCCAAGTCTCAGCGACCCAAGAAAGAATGACTTTTGCAGGTGTGGCAAACAAGGGAATGCTCTTACTTGTCTTTTTACTGACGACTTTTATTTATGGTTGGAATACAACGCTAGATGCTCTTTCACAAGGGGCCGCTCCTTCACCAGCAATTATGTTTGGATCGGGAATTCTTGCTTTTATTCTGGCCCTCGTAACAATCTTTAAAAAAGAGTGGTCTCCAATCACGGCGCCACTATACGCCTTTAGTGAAGGGTTACTCTTAGGTGTGATTTCTGCCGTTTACAATTATAAATTTCAGGGAATCGTATTCAATGCAGTCTGCTTAACATTTGGAACTTTTATCTCTTTATTACTAATGTATCGTTGGGGATTTATCAAGGCCACGGGAACATTTAAGAAAGTTATCTTCGCTGCAACTGCGGGAATAGGAATCGTCTACCTCGTGGGGTTCATTCTTTCTTTCTTCTCAATTCAAATACCTTTCATCCACTCAGCAGGACCAATTGGAATTGGATTTAGCCTCTTCGTTGTGGCCATTGCGGCCCTAAACCTAGTCTTAGACTTTGATTCAATTGAACACGGTGTAAGAGCTGGTGCTCCAAAGTATATGGAGTGGTATTCAAGCTTTGCCCTACTTATTACTTTAGTATGGCTCTATATTGAAATTCTAAGATTACTTTCTAAACTTAATCGTAGAGATTAGATAAATTCTAGGCATGAAGCCCCATATTCATGCCTAGCCTATTTCTGACAGAATGGAGCGTTTGGATCTTTTTGGCAGAGATAAGCTTTTATCATAGCATTCTCGTCTTTTATTCTCTTATTCTCGTCTTCAAGTGAAGCAATGATTCTTTGTTGCTCTTTCGTCGCCTCGACGATAGGCGCAACGAGTTTAGAATAGGCGACAGACTTCATTCCCTTACTATCTTCAACAACGGCTTCAGGAAAAACTTCTTCAATATCTTGTGCAATAAGACCCATATCTCTTCTTTCCACAAAGTTCATCTCAGGGAACTCTTTAGTTCTCCAATCAAAGTAAACTCCACTTAAGGCCAATACTTTATCTAGCGCATTTGGAATAACTTTAATATTCTCTTTATATCTCACATCAGAAGTATTAACAAAAGCTGCATTCCCTGCGACCTGTCCAACAACATGAAGCTTATAAGAAGGGCTTGTTGTCCCAATTCCGACATTCCCAGAATCAGAGCTGCCACCCATTTGAACAAATAGTGACGATAATCCCCAAGGGTTTTTGATATCAAGTCCTCCACCAGAAGTCCAAAGTTCAACATGGGTTCCCATGGTTGTTGCCGTTGCTCCTTTTCGAGATAATAGTTTTGATGTCTGTCCAAGGCTTGGATTGGACCATTTTAGTCCCCCATCAGCTTTTAAATTAAGAGTATTTTTTATAAATGCTCCCCCTTCAACATGAAGATGATTTGATGGACTAGTAGTCCCGATCCCAACAAATCCATATCCATTTACATAGACACCTTCACTATCACCATCTCCACTTAGGAAGTTAGTTCCCATAATAATATTTTGAGAAGCTGTGTGATTACCAAAATTATCCCCTGAGCTACCAGCTGAAAGATCTATACAATTAGCATTATTTTCATCACATATTTCAGCAGCATTAATGACTCCTGTATCAACGTCAAGCTTAACAGCTGGCGATGCTGTACCAACACCAACATTTCCATTTTTTAAAATAGTTACTGCATTTGATCGAGCAGCACTTGATGCTCCATTACCAACCACAAAGATAGGCTCTGTAGCGATCCATGAATCAGAACTTCCGGCAATCGTTTCATTATAGCTCCCTACAACTGTTGAAGCATAAGAGTCAGTTCTAGTTCCATATCCAACGGCCGTACTTCTTTGTGCAATTGATACTGATGAATCCCCAAGCGTTTGTGATCTCGCTCCACTTGCCGTTGCACCATATCCAATTGCAACAGAAGAGCCTGTTGCCGATGCAGTCGATCCAAGACCAATGGCCACGCCATCTGTTCCAGCGTTATTTCCATTTCCTATAGCGACGGAATACGTTCCCCATACAGAGTTATTACCACCAAGAACAATTGATCCTGTCCCACTATTATCATTAGAGTTATCACCTGCTGTTAAGGCACCGTCTGTTGATGAGATTGCCTCTAAAACCGCCTGAGGTGAACTTATACCAACACCAACTTTTCCAGTATTAAAATAAATATCACTACCACTTGTTGTCCACTGACTTGAAGTTAAACCACTTGTTTGTGATAGAACATAAGTCTTCATTGCAGAAACTGATGCGGCCTGATCTGTTTGTGATCCAGCAGTCGAATTAACGACCGCCGATGCCTTTGCTCTTGCATCAGTAAAATATTGGTTTGTCCCTTCAACGACAGCAGTTGTATTGAGTGTTTGCCAAGATTTATCACCTCGATAATATTGCGATGTTGTCCCTGCACTTAGTGATGGTTCCTTAGTCGCAATGTCAGTATTATTTCCATTCACTTGCCCTTGCAACTTTTCAATTGCAACCTCTATCGTATCAACATTTGTCACCGTTGTATCAGCACCAGTAACAAATCCACTCAGTACAGAACTAGAAGCACTTGGAAGATTCGTTAATTGAGAACCATCAACAGCAGGAAGGCGTGAGCTTGCATCTAGTTGAACAATTTGATTTGCCCCGACTCCCACATTGACATTGAGAGTTGCAGAACCACTTGTTGATCCACCCGTTAAACCAACACCAGCAATCACATCAGTAATATCTCCACTTGCAGTTGAAGGAGTTGTCCATGAGAGAATACCTGCTCCATCTGTTGTTAAGACTTGTCCAGCACTTCCCTCATCCCCAGGCAGAACCAAGAAGTAATCAGCGGCCAAGTTAACCGGTGTGCGAATTTCGACAAGGTTCGTATCACCATCTCTTAATCGAAGATTACCAATATTTTCAATATCATTTCCATCAAGATTTAAATTACCAGTCATCGCAACAGAACCATCTTTTTTCAAGTCACCTGATCCCAAGCCAGTCGTTGCCGTATCAACATAGGACTTAACCGCATTTTGAGATGGCACAACAGTGTCACTAGTCCCAAGTCCCGTTGCTGTTGAAATAGTATTTCGTGTATCTAAGTCACTAACACATGACCATGTATAAACAGGCCCTGCACTCATCTGGAGCTTTTCTGTGGCACTACAACTCAAGACTGTAGAAATATCGACGGCATTTCCCGCAGCAGTACCAATGACAGCTTTTGTTGCAACAGAAGTATTTGTTGCGTTTATTTGTCCCTGAATTTTTTCAATGGCACCTTCAACAGTGTCACTATTATCTACTGTAGAGTTCGATCCAACAGTGAATCCACTAAGAACAGTTGATGTTGTCGGGTTAGGTAGATTTGTCAGTTGACTCCCATCAACATTAGGTAATCGCCCACTACCATCGAGTTGAACAATTTTATTTGCAGAGGTTCCTACATCAACAGCAATAGTTCCCGATGTTGTAATCGTTCCACCAGTAAGTCCAGTTCCAGCAGTTATAGAAGTTAAGCTTCCAGAACTCGGAGAGATACAAGTAAACTTGGCTCCATTCTTTGAGAAGACTTCACCGTCACTACAACTGGCGGTGAGATCTATCATAGCTGGTGTAATTGCTCCAGCGCTAACTGCTTCGGCCTCACTCGCCTTTTGTGCTCTATGAGCCATTGGAACAGAGAGAATATTTTGATAATCATATGAAATCGTATTAGAGAGGTCGTGAACACGGATCATAAGATTGTGTCCGGAAGGAATATTTCTCATAATATCGTTAATATTAGAATAAATTCCTGGAAATGTTCCCGCATTATCAAAATCCAACTCAACAGTAAAAATCCCATTTGAAAGAGCAACGCTATTGATTTGCTGCCAAGCTTGAATCGTCACAAGGTCATTAGAATAATAGAGTTCGAATTTTAGATTAGGACTTCCTGATACAGGTGTTCCATCCGACTGTACAAGTCGTCCAGAGTAACCAAGCTTATCGGTATTTGCAAATACATGAGTATTTACTACTACAATAATGAATAGAAGTATTCTTCCTACCATCTTAAACAAAATCAATATTCCTCCCTAATGCAATCCATATAAATACATATCGATTACTAAAGGTATAACATTTAGAAAGAAGGAGGTTTCAGAGGTTCTAAATTACAATTACTTAGAATTAAGTGTCTGCATAAAGTTTCTAGATTTACGCCTCAAATACATGACATAAGGGCATTATTAAAAGATTTAGTGAGATATTGTCATTTGACCGTGTTCGAGAATTAGACCAACTTTTTGATTTTTTGAAGAGCCTGAATTTGTCAAAGAAGGAGGAGACTGAAAGTGACTATAAGATTGAAATTGACCTGAAAATTCTCTAACTGAACCACTAACAGGAGTTGGTCCTGAAGCAGAAAAGCTTTGAATAGGAAAATCAACGATCTCTATATTTTGAGTCTGACATGTAAAGGCATTAAGGCTTCTATCCTCAATAACAGTCACAATATAATTATCACCGACTTCCAACCTCGCTAGATCAACACTTTGATTTATTTGATCCGAAACACTCAATACAGAGATATCAAAATCATCCTGAATAATTGCTACAGGAGGACTCGAAAGGGATACATAATTAGAAACAATATCTTCACATGACCAATTTAAACCGGAGCTAGTTGGATTATGTGATTTGAAGTTAAATTGATGGTAGAAATGTTGAGGCTTACCAAAACTTAATGATTGAGTATTATTTGATAGAGGTAACTCAGTTGTTTGCAATTGAAGCTTGGGAAAATTAACTGTTAAGCTAGGTGTTGAAGAGTCAATCACATATGTTAAGTCTACAACACTTGTACTGGACGAATTATTACTACCATAGAAAGAGACTTTATATGTATTATCTGCTGGTCCAATTGAAAGAGGTCCAGAATAAAGAGACGGGCTAGAAATGGGGTCACATGTTCCTATTCCAACATGTACACAGTAATATATCTGGGCAGGTTCACTACATGAGATTGAGACAGTCGTAGCTGAAGAGTATGTTCCCTGAGCTCTACTATAAGTACAAGTAAAACTATTATTACCATTATTTGAAGAACTCCCATCAAACAACCCAAATTGAGAAAATCGAGCCGTATCTTCACCGGTGCTTGCTTTTGAGGAATTAGTAATATCTACAATTGGATCATCTAACAATATTTTATACGTTTCCTCAGGTGTAGCACTCTCATAATGAGTGGTATTATCCACATCACCCCTATTACTTATAGCTGATTTTTTAAACGTGGTTTTAGGTAAAACTTTATTTCTTCCTGCCTCAAACTCAGGATGATTATCAAAAGAAATCCTAGACTGTTCAACTCTAGTTCTATCCCTTCTTTGAAAACTTGTACTATCATTTTCCCTTTTTTTAATTGAAGCAGGTGTCCTCTTAAGAGATGTGACTAACTTATCTCTATTATTTTGATTCAAGATTGGTATTTTATGCGAAATATCACCCGTATCAACACCCTCTTCGAAATTCTGACCACTATAGCCCTTTCTACCAAAATAGAATATCAATGAGAAAATAACCAAGAGTGTTACAAGACTTGTAAAAGTCAAGAGAGTATCTTTGAATATAAGTTTAAAAAAGTCTTTAACTAGCATACTTAAACTCTATCGGATTCTTTTATAAATGAATTAATATTATAGAGTAAACTTAGCAAAACTAGACTACTGAATATATTTTCAGGCAATTAGAAAATCACTGCTCTAATTTAAGTAAAAACAATGACACGAAAAATTGTATTATCCTTTATTTTGTAAACTTTTGCGTGCAGGCCGCCTTTTTTTGGAAAAGCTGTGCCCCCTTTCTAAAGACTTTATAGCACTGCTTCTGTGCTATATGAAAATACTCACCATCCCAGCGACTAGGAGAAATCTTTTTAAAAATGGCCTGATTGCGTTTTTCTAAATTCGTCAATTCCACTTCAGAGACCTTGACTCCGATCTCAGTATGACGCTCTTTTGGGCAAAGAAGTGTCGAATCAAAATTAAGCTGTCCCATATAAAATGGTCTATTACCACGAGCATATCCTGTAATACCTCGAGGAGTTTTAATTTCAATCCACAGCTCATTTCTTACCTTTTGCTCGGTAGAAATTTCGGCAACATCAACTTCGTAAATTTTATTATCAACACAGACTTTGTAAAAACCATTGCCTGTGGCCTGAATAGCTTTGAAACTCTTACCTTTTGAACCATTAAGTCGTTGATCCATGAACTTATCAACTTTAAGAGTCCCAAAACCAATCTTCTTAGTTAACAACATTTTCTTAAAGTCCATGAAACTTCTCACAACGCTCTAATCTATCCACAACCTTTGACGAGAGATCAGGTCTTTCGTAAATTCTGACACTCTTAACGGCCTTTGGGTAACGCAAGATCTCGCAACCATCCTCTTCACAACCAGCAAAGAAGTTCCCAACTTTTGGAGGGCAAAGCTCAAAAGAGAATGTAAAGGAACAAACAAAAATAAGAAGTATTGTTTTAGATAAATTATTTAGACTCATAATGCCTACTTTCTACTAAAGAGAATGCAACAAGTCACGAAAATTCAAACTTTGCACTCTTTTATAGATCGTTGCAGCAAAGTATACTACTTCTATGAATAGAAAACTCTTAAAAGCACTCATCTTACTTGGAAGTCTTTTTAGTCTAGAAGGCCAAGCAGCTCAGGCAAAGAAATATATCGTCGCCTTTCCAAAACAAAACTTCTTTCCTCAATATGAAGTTTCAGAAAGAATTCAACGAGGACTATTAGTCGATATCATTGAAAAATTTTCTAAAGATCAAAATATAGAATTCATACTCAAGTCCTATCCGATCAAGCGCTATGTTCAACTCTCAAAAGAAGGGAAAGTTGATTTTATATTTCCAGATAATCCTCAATGGGTTTCTAAAAGTAACAAGCAAAATATCATTTTCTCAAACACAGTGACAAAAAGTACTGGAGTTTTCTTTTCCAATGCAATTGTAAAAAGGGATGAGATTAAAACTATTGCGACGATTAGAGGATACACTGTTCCATTCTTTCAAAAAGAAATCTCTCATAAAGAAATCAAAAAATATGAGATCGACACAGGCCGTAGTCTTGTAAACTTTATTGCGAAAGGAAGGGCCCAAATAGGCTACTTTCATGAGGACATTATCAATAGACAAATAAGAGAGAACTCACTTAGTAATATTGTCTTTGCTCATCATCTTCCTAAGAAAGAGTACTCATATCATCTCTCAAGTATTCATCACAAGAGCATTATTCAAAAATTCAACAACTGGCTTTCTAAAAATCGTGAGTGGATCAAGCAAAGGAAGTCTTATTTAGACAATAAATTAAGTCTAAAAAAGTAGAAGTTCTAATTTATTAAACTATGAGTAAAAACTCACAATAAACCAGCAAATAACAATAGAAGTTAACACTTCTAAAGTTTATTAATTTTTGCCCAAAAATTATTTGCATTAATTAACTCAAGACGCGTCTCTAACTTACTTAATTTCGTATTTCAACGTTCTTTCATTAAAATTTTCCATATCTTAGACGATATGAATCAAGACAAATTGAAGTTAAGAAAATTATGAAATTTTTAAACCTGAAAACACTCATCTATTCAACAGTTTTTGCGGCCACAACAACTATCGTTGTGGATCAGGTTATTAATAGGGAAAACAAATCAATTGTCGAGTCAGCAAAGAAGTCAAAACTTTCATACCAATTCAATCGTGGTGGGAAACTTAAAAAGAGAAAACCAAGTTCAACTGTAAGTAAAATCAATGACACTGAGCTGGATAGTCAACGTGACTCTGAATTAGACGAACAAGAAAGTCTTAATCAAACGAAGAATAAGAAGAAAACAAAACTTTCTCTGTCAAAAAAGAAAGGTCTTCAAAAATCCTCTTCTCCAAGTCTTACTTTCTCTCCAGGTGGAAGAATGCCGACATCATATATTGACGAGGAAGGTAAGAGTTTAGATCAAAATAAAAAAGACAATAAAGAGATAGTTTACGGAATTGGTGGAGTTTCAAATACGACTAAACTAGAAACAACAAAGGCTAAGAGCACGTCAAAATCAGATGCTGGTTCATCAAGGGCCTTTGCCCCAAAAATCAAAGGGAAAATCCCTGCTCTTTCTGGACTTATCTCTTACCAAACTCAACTAATAGATAGCGCCTATGCGGCAGCAACAAGTTGTACAACGGCCAAGATTCAACTCTTCGACACAAATACGATGACAGTGCTCTCTGATAATCCGATTGGTTTAGAGGACATTGAAAAGGAGACAACATTTGAATTTGACCCTGTTGTTCTTAATTTGGAGCTTAAAACCCCAACGAGATACTTATTAAAGACATCTGGATGTGATCAAGTTTATGAAAGAATTGTAACGAGCTTCTACAGTATCCAAGATCTATCACCTGCTTCGACTCTATTAAGTAAGATATTTAAAACATCAATTGCAGTAGCACCTGAGTCAATCAATGGTGAAAAGCTTGAAAAGGTCATTACTAAAATCCAAGATAATATTACCTATAATGATGAACCTGAAGAGGCCTACACTATTCTCAACTCTGATCCAGAAATGCAGAATATGTTTCATGAAGTCTTTAATGGTGAAGATCATACTAAACTCAAAGACTCTGCACCAGATGTTCAAGCAATCAGTATTCCAGATACGCTCGCTGAAAAGACCAGCTCGATTTTCTCTGTGACAACTGAACACTGGGATGCCACTTATACAACTGCATACCAATGGAAGCTAGACGGTGTGACACAGTCAAATGCGTTTAATTGGAGCTATACACCAAGTGCTAATGAGAAGAGAAATCTCAGTATAACTCTTCTTGTTGGTAAGAAACTTCCAGATCCTAGTAATGATGTAGACACATCTCTTCCACACCATGTTTTTGACTATACAATACCAGTCACAGATGACTTTCCTGTCACGACACCTAATTTTAGCTTTAATGCTTCTGTTGTTGACCCATCATCAACAAGAGATATCTCTGTTGATATTGATACTGGAGCCTCTCAAATAAATTGTGAGTCTTTTACTAACCTGGCCATTACTGAAAATAGCAATGTTCCTTCTTCAAGTGACTTCACGATTAATTGTTCTGCCCCAATATCACAGACAATTCCCTATCATATCTATGCTGGAGATGGTGTTGTCACACTGAATCTTTGGGCAAGAGATGTTAACGGGGATATCTCATCGAAAAAGTCTATTTCTCTCTTGCTTGATACAGCGGGACCAGTCTTTAATATTTCAGCTCCTTCAGCATTTTATCGTGCCGATACGAATGGAACATTCTCATGGACTGTAACAGATGCAAATCTCGACTCTGCCAATAATCTCTCTGTCGAGTTATACGATGGATCATCATGGACAAATCTAGTCAATAAAACGGTATCAGATGGAGTCAATATAAACACTCCATACTCACAAACATATCTTCTGCCAAATGTGGTCGCAGCAGACTCGAGAATTCGACTTTCTCTTACAGACAAGGCCGGAAATAATACAACGACCGAGTCTCCTCTTTTTGAAATCAGAAAGCCTAATCTGGCCGTGACACCTACGACATACGACTGGGGATCAACACCAAATAACACAGATGGGACAGTTTATAATTTTGTTATCAGCAATAGTGGAAATGCGGCCACAAAGAATTGCCTTGCCCCTGCACTGTCGGGAACTAATGCAAGTGAATTTGAAATAACAACTGACGGTTGTTCTACAAATAGTTTAGCAGCAGGAAGTAACTGTACAGTCACTCTAAGACCTAAGCCAACAGCGAAAGGTATTAAAAACTCTACTTTAACATGGACATGTGATCTTGATACAGTATCAACGACTCTAAGCTATACTTCAGCAAATAATCTTCCTCTTGTTGGTACAAATACAACTGAAACAACAAATGAAGATACGGTACTTAATTTTAACGTCAACCCAGGAACCGATCTTGACAGTGACCCACTGACTTACTCAATTGTGACAGCACCGACAAATGGTGTTCTCAGTGGATGTCTTGCAAATAACAATGATCTTTCTTGTACATACACACCAAATACGAACTTCTATGGAAGTGATTCATTTACATATAAAGTCAATGATGGAACGAGTGATTCGGCCTCTGTTACAACTGTCTCTATCACAGTTAACTCAGTAAATGACAGACCTGTCATTGGTGCAGATCAAAACTTCACAACAGCGGAAGATACACTTGTATCATTCACTCTTAACTCGGCAACAGATGTTGATATCCCTGTCCAACCACTTACTTACAAAGTCATCACGGCACCAACCAATGGTGTCCTTGCTAATTGTATTGGGACTTCATCTTATGGCAGCGACATCACTTGTGATTACACACCTAATGCCGACTTCAATGGTTCTGATTCATTTACTTATGAAGCATTTGACTCTTTAACAAACTCAATTTCAACAGCAACAGTTTCAATCACAACGACGGCGGTCAATGATGCTCCGACTCTTGTCGCAGGTCAAAGCGAAACAACGGCCGAAGATACAGTTCTTAATTTCAACTTGAATGCAGGAGCTGATATTGATGGTGACACACTTAATTATATTATTGCAACGACAACAACAAATGGAGTATTGAGCTGTACAGGAGGAACATCGAGGGCCTGTACTTACACACCAAACCTTAACTACAATGGAAGCGATAGTTTTACTTACAAGGTTAATGATGGGTCACTAAACTCTCCAACGAGAACAGTTAATCTAACGATTACTCCGGTTAATGATCAACCGACTCTAGTCGCAACACAGACTGTTTCGACTAACGAAGATACGACTTTAAACTTCACACTTAACGCTGGTGCTGATGTAGATGGAGATACTCTCTCTTATATAAAAGTATCTGATCCTGCTGCGGGAACTCTCTCTTGTTCAGGGGGAACATCAAGAAATTGTACATACACCCCTGTTGCTAATGATAATGGTAGCTATACTTTTACATATAAAGTAAATGACGGTGCCCTTGATTCCGCCATTGCGACGGTCACAATTAATATCTCAGCAGAAAATGATGCTCCAGTCATGGTTGGAAATCAGTCTCTGGCCACAAATGAAGACACGAATCTTTCTTTAACTCTCTCAGGAGCGACAGACATTGATACTCCTGCTGGGAGTCTTCAATATAAGTTGATTACAGCTCCAGCTAATGGGACATTATCAAATTGTATAACAACAGGTTCTTACAGCTCAGATATCACATGTGACTATCTACCAAATGCAAACTTTAATGGCACAGATAGCTTTACTTATAGAGCGAATGACACAATCACTGATTCTGCAACAGACTCTACAGTAACAATTACAGTTAATGCTGTAAATGACGCCCCTACTTTAGCGGCAACTCAATCAGTATCAACAAATGAAGATACGCCACTGACATTTAACTTAACAGCTGGAAGTGACATTGAGGGAGACTCTCTTAATTATATTAAAATAACAAATACAACAAATGGAACAATATCTTGTACTGGTGGAACTAGTCGTAGTTGTACTTATACTCCTAGTGCCAATTACAATGGAAGTGACTCATTCACTTATAAAGTAAATGATGGTTCACTAGATTCAACGACTGCAACGGTGACAATCACAATCAATCCGATAAATGACCCACCTACCGTAGCAGCAGATCAAACAATTGCCGTAACTGAGGATACAGCACAAAACTTTACCATTAGCGCTGGTGCGGACATAGATCTTCCAGCACAAACAATTCAGTACCAGTTAGTGACTGCTCCAACAAATGGAATATTAAGTGGGTGTATTGTTAATGGTTCATATACGACTGACACAACATGTACTTATACACCTAATGCGAACTTCAATGGGACTGACTCTATTGTCTACAAGGCCTATGATGGAATTGCAGATAGTACAACAAATGCAACAATCACATTTAATATCTCAGCAGTTAATGATGCACCAACATTAGCATCAACTCAGTCAGTAGCTGTTGTTGAGGATACATTAAAGTCTTTTAATCTCACGGCCGGTGCTGATATTGAGTCTGACCCATTAACTTATATTATTGTATCAAACCCATCAAACGGAACACTTTCTTGTACGGGTGGTACATCGAGAGCTTGTAATTACACTCCTGCCCTAAACTTTAATGGAACTGACACATTCACTTATAAAGTAAATGACGGTGCGCTTGATTCAACAACCAACACGGTAACATTAACAGTTTCTGCAGTTAATGATGCTCCAACACTTGCTGCTACTCAAACAGTCTCTGTTGTAGAAGATACGGCAAAGGTCTTTGACCTTACGGCCGGAGCAGATGTCGATGGAGACACATTAAACTACGTTATTCTCACAAACCCAGCGGCGGGCTCTCTCTCTTGTACGGGTGGAACATCGAGAAATTGTACCTACACCCCAGCGGCCAATGATAATGGTAGTTATACCTTTACTTATAGAGTCAATGATGGAGCCTTAAACTCTACGACAAATACAGTGACACTTAATATTAGTGCAGTAAATGATGCTCCAGTTGCCGTGGCCTCACAGTCGGTGACAACTGATGAAGATGTGGCCCTCAATTTTAATCTCTCAGCTGGTTCTGATATTGATGGTGACACACTCAATTATATAGTCGTGACTAATCCGACCAATGGAGCTCTCTCATGTACTGGAGGGACTTCTAGAGCGTGTACTTACACACCAAATACAAACTTAATGGTTCAGATTCATTTAGCTATAAAGTGAACGATGGAACAGTTGATTCAGGATCAAACACAGTTGTCTCTATTACAGTTAACAGTATTAACGATGCCCCAGTTATGGCAGCAAACCAGACTTTCACAACTGATGACAATGTGGCCCTTAGTATCACTCTATCAAATGCTACAGATGTAGATGGGGATTCATTAAGCTATAAGATCGTATCTGCTCCAGCAAATGGAGTCCTAAGTAACTGTATCACGACAGGAAGCTACGGTACCGATCTGACTTGTACTTATAATGCAAATTCAAACTTCAATGGAACAGATACATTTACCTTTATCGCAAATGATGGAACAGTTGATGCTGGTTCAGTTGAAACGGTTACAATTACAGTTAATGATAAAACACCTCCAAGTGCACCGGCCGTTATCCTGGCCCACTCGATCTACAGAAAAGTGATGGGACAAAATCTCACGGCAACAAGTTGTACAGATACTCCTTTTATACTTATCAATGAAGGAACACAACCAACTGCTGGCGATGCCGCTTGGCAAGCGTGTACGACGACGGCCGCAGCTCTTAGCTATACACTAGCTTCAGCAACTGAAGGTAACCACACTCTCAAGGTTTGGGCAAAGGATACTTATTCAAATATTTCTACGGCATCTACAAACTTAAGTGTAATCTATGATATTACTTCACCAGTCTTAGCTGTAAATAACCCAGGCGTTCAAAAAGGTGGACAGGTCGTCTCGATCAACTGGGATCTGACAGAACTTAATATTGACTCAACTAAATACTATACAATCGACTATTGGAATGGAAGTGCATGGACAAATATTTCAACGACAAAACCTGCGACTTCAGGGCCTCACGCTAGCGCTAATTTTAGCACAAACTGGTCTGTTCCATCACTTAATAGAACAGATATAAAACTAAGAGTAGCAATCACAGACCTTGCCGGAAATACAGTGAGTGCCGAATCAACAACATTTGAGATTGATTCTATTGCACCTTCAGTGGCCATTACTTCACCTACAGCAAACTCTTATCACCAAAGTGCCTTAACACTTGCGGGAACTTGTGAAACGGGAATCTCTGTTGCAATTTCTGGAGATATTCCAGCAAACTTCTCAACGGCCTGTAGCTCAGGGACATTCTCACAACTCGTTAACCTAAGCTCAGGAGATGGAAATAAGACGATTACTGTGACACAGACAGATCCTGCAGGAAATGCCACTTCTGTCTCAAGAGTCTTTATAAGAGATGAAGTTGCGCCGGCAATTGCGAAAACAACGGGAATCTCTCCAGACTTTACAAAGAACAACCAACCAAATACATGGGGTGGAACTTGTGAAGGAAATTATACGATTTCTGTTACAGGAGATGAAACAACATCATTTGCTTGTAGTTCTGGATCTTGGTCTTGGACACCTTCGGCCAAAACGACTGATGGTACTTATACTTATAACCTGACTCAGACAGATGGTGCAGGTAATACGTCAACTCCACTTTCTCTAAGTTGGGAAAGAGATGCGACGGCTCCAGTCTTTACTGCTTCGACACCGACTTCGATTGCAGTAGGACAAACTGTGGCCTATACAACAAACTCTGATTCAATTACAGCATCTGGTACTTGTGAGGGAACAAATACTATTAATATCTCTGGTTCTCAAACAGCGGCCATTTCGTGTTCGGCATCGAGCTGGACTTGGTCAACGAGTAATTTTACAACTGATGCGATGAGATCATTTACATTTACACAATCTGATTCAGCAGGAAATACATCAGCATTTACTCTTGAGTGGACAAGAGATACTTCAGGTCCTGCCCTAGCAATAGATTCAAATCTTATTAAAAATAATGACAATACTGTCACATTCTCAGGTAGTTGTGAGATTGGTCTAGCAATTGATATCAGCGGGACAGAGACCACGTCTACCACATGTCCTTCAGGAACATGGTCATGGACAAGTTCTTCTCAAACAACTGATGCGACGAGATCATATACATTTACACAGACAGCAACAGTGACGCCATTTAACTCAACTGCGGTTACTGGACAATGGCTAAGAGAAACTGGAACACCAACGATTTCGGCCTTCTCTACAACTGCACCAAACCCTACTGTTTCAAGTTTTATTGCGACTTCGGTAACAGCGACATCTCAAAACTCGCAAGTCAATCTCTCACACTTCTGTATTAAGTCGATTGATTCAACAGCGCCAACTTCAACTGATGATTGTTGGGTAGCAATTAACTCTCCTTCTGTAGGACTACCTCTTTCACAGACGTTGAACTTAACTGACTACTCTTACCTACTAGGATGGGTGCCGAGAAATTATGATGTTTTCGTTTGGGTTATGGATGAGGCAGAAAATATCTCTTCTAACTCTGCTGTAATTGGAACAGATAAGTTAAATATTACTTTCACTCCTGCAATTGCTCCAACTATTTCAGATGTTATTGCGGCCAATACAGATCTTTCAACAATTCCACCTGCAGTTTCTCATTCACAAGTCCCTGCCGGTTCGGATGTTTATATTAGATGGAAGGTTACTGATAATGACCCACTTCCATCAACAGCAATTTCAATTTACTACACTGAAGATGAAGTGAACTTCACAACAGTATCTGGTGCGACTGGACTTGCTCCATATCATAATAACTGTCCATCAATTACTCTTGATACAAATGAAGGGTGTTATAAGTGGACAGGTGGTTCACCATATAACACTTCATATAAGATTAGAGTAAAAGTCACAGATAGCGGAGAGATGTCATCTCAATCTATCTCTAACCCACTAAACTCTAGCCAGATTAAAATTCTTGCCGGAAATACAGAATCAGGTCTTGGTGGTTCGGCCCAAACAGCACTCTTCTATACAAGACGTGAAGGTTCTGAATCAGATCCAGGAACATTGGTAGTGACAAATGATGGTAATGTCTATGTTGCGGATTACAAACGTGGAATTCTCACAATTGATCCTACTGATGGAAAACAGAAAATCTTTATCCCTCAAACCGGAACAAGTACAGGTGATGGTGGTGCGGCCACCAGCGCAACACTAAACTATGTTATTAAGATGGCCCTCGACTTCCAAGGACGTCTACTCATTCTTGATAGAAATAGAATTAGAAGAGTTGATCTGAATATGGCCAACCCGACAATTGAAACTATTATAGGTGGTGGTTCAGATACTGGCGACACAGTTGCCAACCCACTAAATGTTTCAATCTATAACCACTCATCAAATAGTTGGACGGCCAGAAGTGTTGTCTTCTTTGCAATGCCTAATGGTGATATCTACTTCCAGTCAGACTATGGGTATAAACACTTTAACACTGCAACTCTAAGAGTGAGAAAATATAGTGCGGCAACAGGGCAAGTAACAAGTCACTACTTAACAGGAACTGGTGATACTTATGATGCCACTGTGGATCTAGCAAGTTGTCAGCTTCAAAATATTGGTATTGGGTACAACCCATCAAACTCACAGCTCACTCACGTTGAAGCAATTGTTAAACACCATAGTTCTTATCCTGCCTGTGATAGAACTGATGGAATTGATGGGGAAAGATACACAAGAACGGCTTTTGACCCTTCTTCATTCACTTCAATTCCAGCTTCTACGGCAGATTCATATCGTTACTATCGTTACTTCCACCTTACTGGAATGGACGGAAAAATGTATGTCGTTATTGATAGAAATTATATCAATAGTGTTAATGAGGATGGAACATTTTCAAGAGTTCTTGGTTCAGGGACAAAGGGATCATGTACTGATGGAACAGCAAACACTTCTTGTAATATGGATATTCAAGATATGTTTATCACCTCTTCAGGTAAGATCTACTTCCTAGAAGGTGGACAAGTACGAACAATTGATGACTCAGGAAATGTTGTGACACTCTTTGGGCAAAGAAGAAGTTACGGTGATGGAGTCAATGCCCTTAACGCAAGATTTGATTATATCAATACGGCCATCAAACTTAATGATGAAAAAATTATTGTTGGTGATAGCCGTGGTTACTACTTAAAAGAATTCACTATCGCTGGAAATATCAACACGATTGCTGGAGATGGAAACTACCGCTCATATGTCGATAATAACCTTGATGCTAAATCACAAGGTTTCTACGATGGTTCATGGTTTGTGGCCAATAGAGCAACGGGTGAAGTCTACACGAGAGACTATGCCTATGGCCGTTTTATAAAGCTCAACAGAAGTACTAGCAAATGGGATCGAGTGATTGGATTTGGATCAAACAACTACTGGGATGCCGATGGTATGGCCGGAATGGATGTTAGAAATAACGGAAACCAAAGTTATGGACTCCCTATCGGCTTTGATGGAACAAATCTTCTTATCGCCAGAATGAAATACAATAGTCCTGACGCTCACTGGGAAGATTTCATGTGGAAACTCTATGACTCGAGTGACTCTTACAGACAATCTCACATTGCAGGTGTTAACGATGCAAATACTTATACAGGTGGTTATGAAGGGATTGGAACTTCAGGATCAGTAGCGGCGACTTCAAAAATCGTTTACTACTCTTATGCCGGAATGCCGACTTGGGATGCGGCCGGTGGACGTTGGATCTTCTTTAGAAATATTTATGGATCAACAACAAACGGACGTGAGATCTGGAGTGCAGTCCAAGGTGGAAATTTAACCATGCTTGCAACTATTCCACGAAATATTGATCAGTCTTATCTCTACAGAAAAGAGTCTGGTACAGATTATATGTATTACTGCGCAGGTGGTCGTATCTATAAGCACAATATAACGACAAATACTGATCTTGGTCAGCTTACTTGGCCAATCAATAATCTTTACTGTCGTGGTCTGACTATTGACTACAGTGCAGCAAGAAACTCACTAATCTTCCCTTTTGAGCAAAATGGACTCTTTGGAGTGGCCGAATACTACCTCCCATAGGGCTGTATGACTAATCAAACAAATATTGCCAAAGCTCTGTCTAGCAAAGGACAGAGCTTGTAACACGCAAAGCCAAAAAAAGCCTTCACAAACATGCCTGTTAATAAAAAATCTACTTAACCTATCATGTCTAAGGGTTTATAATGACGAAAAATCCTAATTAGTTTTATTAATATATCTTGAGTAATTCACAAGGGGAATTTTACCTATGTCTGCAATTAAATTCTATTTATCTTCATCAGTAATGAAGAAGCAGGTTATGGGTGTGACAGGATTATTGCTATGTGGTTTCTTACTATCTCACTTAGCTGGTAACTGTCTCATCTATGTTGGAAGTGACGTCTTTAACAAGTACGCCTACACGCTTATTAGCAACCCACTAATTTATGTTGCTGAAGCAATTCTTGCTGCTATTTTCTTTACGCACATTGGACTAGCTCTTAAGCTAACAATCGAAAACAAAGCGGCACGTCCAACTCGCTACTACATGAAGCAAAAAACAGGTCGTGGTTCGACTTTTGCTTCTTCAACTATGCCTTACACAGGGATGATCATTCTAACTTTTATGATCCTTCACCTTCTCCACTTTAAGTTTGGTCCTGTTTACATGACGACTGTTGACGGTGTTGAAATGAGAGATCTTTACAAGACTGTTATTGAGTACTTTCAATCTCCATTGAATGTTGCTTGGTACATCTTTGCAATGATCGCTCTTGGAATTCACGTATCTCACGGGTTCTGGTCAGCATTCCAGTCTCTTGGTGTGAATCACCCAAAATATAACTGTTTAATTAAATGCGCATCAAAAGGTTTCGCTGCTCTAGTAACTCTTGGTTACTCAGCACTTCCAATCTTTTGTTACTTACAAGGGGTTAAATAATGGCCGAAATTAAGAAACTAGATGGAAAAGTACCAGCTGGTGACGATATCACTAAAGTTTGGGACAACTATAAATTTTCAATGAAACTTGTAAACCCGGCCAACAAACGTAAGTTTGACGTTATTGTTGTTGGTTCAGGACTTGCGGGTGCTTCAGCTTCAGCAACACTTGCTGAACTTGGTTACAACGTAAAATGTTTCTGTATCCAAGACTCTGCTAGACGTGCTCACTCTATTGCGGCCCAAGGTGGTGTCAACGCAGCGAAGTCTTATCCAAATGATGGAGACTCTATCTGGAGACTTTTCTACGACACTGTTAAAGGTGGAGACTATAGAGCAAGAGAAGCGAATGTTTATCGTCTCGCTCAGGTTTCAAATAATATTATCGATCAGTGTGCTGCTCAAGGTGTTCCTTTTGCACGTGAGTACGGTGGAACACTTTCTAACCGTTCATTCGGTGGAGCTCAGGTTTCTCGTACATTCTATGCCAGAGGGCAAACAGGTCAGCAGCTACTACTTGGAGCCTACCAATCTCTAATGAAAGAAGTTGGAAAAGGTAAAGTGCAAATGCTTACTCGTCGTGAGATGGTTGAGCTTGTTGTTATCGATGGGAAAGCCAGAGGTATCATCACAAGAAATGTTGTCACTGGTGAATTCGAAAAATTCGCAGCAGATGCAGTTCTACTTTGTACAGGTGGTTACGGAAATACTTACTTCCTTTCTTCAAATGCTATGGCCTCAAATGGTTCAGCTGCGTGGAAAGCTTATAAGAAGGGTGCGATGTTTGCTAACCCTTGTTTCACTCAAATTCACCCAACGTGTATTCCACAACACGGAGATATCCAATCTAAGCTAACTCTGATGTCAGAGTCACTAAGAAATGATGGACGTGTTTGGGTTCCAAAGCAACCAGGTGATAAGAGAGATCCAAAAGATATTCCAGAAGAAGAAAGAGATTACTATCTAGAAAGAAAGTATCCTTCTTTTGGTAACCTTGTTCCAAGAGACGTTGCTGCACGTAATGCAAAACAAGCAGTCGACGCTGGTCAAGGTGTTGGAGCGACAGGTGTTGCTGTTTATCTTGATTTTGCTGATGCAATCAAGAGAGATGGACTTGAAACGATCAAGGCCAAGTACGGTAACCTATTCGACATGTACGAAAGAATTACTGACGACAACCCTTACGAAACACCAATGATGATCTACCCTGCTGTTCACTACACAATGGGTGGTCTATGGGTTGACTATAATCTTATGACAACTGTTCCAGGATGTTTTGCTCTTGGTGAAGCAAACTTCTCTGATCACGGTGCCAACAGACTTGGAGCCTCAGCTCTAATGCAAGGTCTAGCTGATGGATACTTCGTTATTCCATACACTCTAGGTAATTACTTTGCAGAAGAAAAAATGATGGGTCACAAAGTCAATGTTGATCACCCTGAATTTGATAAAGAATTTAACAAGTCTAAAGAAAGATTCACAAAGCTTCTTTCTATCAACGGAACGAGATCAGTTGATACTTTCCACAAAGAACTTGGAAAGATCATGTGGGAATATGTTGGTATGGCAAGAACTGCTGAAGGACTTCAAAAAGCTATCGACCTTATCAAGCAACTTAGATCTGAGTTTTGGAAAGATGTTAAGGTTACTGGTTCAACAGATGGAATCAATATCGAGCTTGAAAAGGCAAACAGAGTTGCTGACTTCCTAGAAATCGGTGAGCTTATGGCCAGAGATGCTCTAACAAGAAAAGAGTCTGCTGGTGGTCACTTTAGAGAAGAATATCAAACTGAAGAAAATGAAGCGAGACGTGATGATACAGACTTCTGTCACGTAGCAGCTTGGGAATACACTGGAGATGAGAGCGAGCCGATTAGAAATATCGAAGAGCTAGACTTCCCTAACGTTCCACTTTCTCAGAGATCTTACAAGTAAGGATAAGAGGTAATTATGGGTCACGATAATAAAAATATGACATTAAACTTAAAGATCTGGCGTCAAACAAATACGAAAGACAAAGGGCAAATGGAAGACTATACATTATCTAATGTATCTCCAGATGCTTCTTTCCTAGAGATGCTTGATCAACTTAACGAAGAACTTATCCCAAATGGTGTTGATCCAATCGCTTTTGATCACGACTGTAGAGAGGGTATCTGTGGTATGTGTTCACTAATGATTAACGGTCAAGCTCATGGTCCAGAAGCAGAGACAACAACTTGTCAGCTTCACATGAGAAAGTTCAATGACGGTGATACTGTTGTTATTGAACCATTTAGAGCTAAGGCATTCCCTGTTCTAAAAGACCTTATGGTAGATAGATCTGCTTTTGATGAGATCATCGCAGCTGGTGGTTTCACTAGTGTTAACACTGGTAACGCTCAAGATGCAAATGCTATCCTAGTACCAAAAGAGAATGCAGACCTAGCAATGGATGCTGCTTCTTGTATTGGTTGTGGAGCATGTGTTGCTTCATGTGAGAATGCTTCTGCAATGCTTTTCGTATCAGCGAAAGTTTCTCAACTAGCACTTCTTCCACAAGGTAGAGCTGAAGCAGAACTAAGAGTTCAGAATATGGTTAAGAAAATGGATGAGCTTGGATTTGGTAACTGTACTAACGAAGCCGAATGTGAAGCAAGTTGTCCAAAAGGAATTAATATCTCTAATATCGCAAGAATGAATAGAGAATTTATTTCTGCAGCAGTCACTTCTAAGCAAAAACCTACTGTTTAAAAGAAAATTGACATAAAATTAACGGCCCCTCACTTCGAGGGGCTTTTTCGTGCTAGAATTTAGGCATGAAAAAACTATCAACACTTATTCTAACTCTTCTCACACTTAAAATATTTGCGGCCAATCCTGGAACAAAGGCCCCAAACTTTACACTTACCAACCAAATGAATCAGAAAGTCTCCCTGGAAGATTTCAGAGGAAACTATGTTGTTCTTGAATGGTATAACTTTGGTTGTCCCTATGTCAGAAAGCATTATGACTCACAGAATATGCAAAAGACTCAACTAGAGGCCTTAGCAAATGAGAATGTCGTTTGGCTTTCGATAACTTCTTCGGCCCCAGGCAAGCAAGGTCATCTCAACGACTATAAACATGCTGCCCAAAGACTGAAATATGAAAAGTCTAATGCGCAACATATGCTCAATGACTCTGATGGAAAAGTTGGCCAACTCTACGAGGCCAAGACAACACCACAGATAGTCATTATCGATCCTTCAGGTACTATTCAGTACAATGGAGCTATCGATAGTATCCCTAGTGCTGACAAGGCCGATATAAAGAAGGCCACTAACTATGTCACAACTTCAATGGCCAGTCTTATCAAAACAGGTAAAGCAAAACCTGCTAAGACAAGACCGTATGGTTGTAGTGTTAAGTACTAATTTTCTAATGTCCTACAATTAACTTGTTCACAACCTTAGTCACATCTAAGGTTTGAACAAGATACTTTTCAATCAGTCCCCTATCAAAGGGATATCTCACGACGCCAGAAACTTCTAAGACATTTCCATAGCGATTCAAGACAATATGCTTGGCCCCTTCAAAGAGTACAAGAATTTTCTCTTCAAGTTTTTGAAGTTTCTCAGACCTCTTCATCGCGGCCTTTTCATCAACCTTAATATCTGAGTATACATGCCAAACACCAGGCTGCTTAGATGCAAACTCAATCATATCGTCAATATGGGCCCTCTTTGTAACCTTTCCTTTTAAGAAGACTTTCTTCTTTTTAACACTGACTAAGACACTACGTTTAGACTCTCCTAAAAGAGTCCCTACATAGAGCTTGATCTTTCTTTCAAGTTCACTATCTGTCACACGGGCCTTAGATTTAACATCGACCCCATCTAACATGACTTTCTTAACTCCAATAACCTTGGAAGCATTATTCTCTACAAGATGCTTCTTGTATAATGAACTGACCTTACCTTTGATATAGACAATTCCATTAATAACGGCCACTGAAAGCCCCTTAGGAAGGCCGCTAATATTGAGCATCGTTTTAACCGACTGTGCAATCTTCTTATCAATGCGATTCTTGGCCGCAATATTCTTCTTAGGCCTTAAACTTTCAACGACACTTTCATAGAGAACTCTCGTCTCATTGCTTCGTCTATAAATCCCCTGCATACCATGCTTATACAGCTCACGAGCTGTTGGGTTATCAACTGGTTTTTCTACAATATAGTATACTGGTTTATATTTATTCTGCTTTAAGAGCTCAGTTAGAAAAGGTATTTTAACTCCTCTTTCTAACGCCTTTTCTAGAACAATAATACCAACAACATAATTATCTAATGTGCAATCACATTTTCTCTTGTGGCATACTTAAATTCCACATTATAGTTTCTTTCAATTTCCGTAAAGTTTAGCCACCTTCTTTCTCCAACGACAATAAATGTTGGAACTCTATAATCAAATAGATTCAGGGCCACATTACTATTTTCTGTTCTTATACGACTCATAAATCCTCCGATGATGCTGATTTAATGTGGGTATAATTTAAAATTCCCACGAATACACTTCCGCCAACAATATTTCCTAAGATTGCGGCACTAAGGAAGCTTATAACATTTGCGATACTTGCATGAGAGCTATTCAAGACCCCAACAAATAACTCTGCTGATCCGGCAATGGAGTGATGGAGTCCTCCAATCCCAATAATAAATGTCACAATATAAATACAAATAATCTGTGCTGTTGACGAAGAACTTGAATGAACTAGCCAACTCCCTTGGGCCATTAACCATCCGGCCAAGATTGCACTGACAAAGACTTCTCCAAACTGGTATCCCACCAAGTGATGATAGAGATACTCATACCCGCTCGATGCTTTAATAACCGGCTCTGACATGTGAATTAGCCAAGACGATAAGAAAGTTCCAACCAAGTTACCAACGAGGATAATTGACCAGAGTTTAAGCATCTGAGAAATCTTTACTTTCCTATCTAGGACAGGATAAACGGCCGTTGCTGTATGCTCGGTAAAGAGCTGATTCCCACTCAGAATACAAATAACAAAACCAAGAGGATACACAAAGGCCATCGCTAAACGCTCACTTAATAAACTTCCATAATTATCGTGCTCTACTAAGATAAGCGAGACACAAAGCCTTGCAAAACCTAGAATCAGTCCCGCGGCCATGGAAGAGAGAAAGAGAGAAATCTTTCTCTTGGTATACTGTTCAAGACCATCGTTAATAACCCTTTCTAAAGTATCGTCAGGGTGTCTTGGTCCATCATCTGAACGTTTAATAATAACTGGAACATACTCTTCATTTTCAGTATGTCTCTCAATTTCTCGTTCGGTGTGATTTTCAGCTGTCTTTGTTTTAACAAAGTAATTCACACGTAAATTTTTTGAAGTATTAGTTTTAATATCTTTCATATTAACTCCTTTAATAAGGAGGCCAAAAAAAGAGATTAAACCGCCATGTCTGTGGGATGAGCGTAGAGCTTAGTTGGAAGAACACATATTTTTCCACGATGATAGAGTTCTTTTTCAGCAGGGACTTCTTCTAATTTGAAAGACTTAATCCCCTGAGTAATTGGATTAATTTCTAATTGAACTAACTTGACTAGCATAGTTCCATTTTTTAAAAGGACGTTATACAACTCACCTTTTTTAGCAGAAAATTTAATCAGCTCAGTTTCACTCACCTTCACGTCATGGAGATTATTCTGTTGGTCCTTACATACTCCAGGAACCATGTCATAATCACACCTGTCTTTTTCTCTTTTTAACCTTTTAAAAATATTCAAACGATACATTATTCCTCCTTGCGTATCATTAGCTCTATTATGCCAGAACTTGATATAAATAAAATTCAATATTATAATAGGTATATATAATCAAAAATTTATATAAGGAAATATTCTCAATCATGTACAAGATAAATTTCAACCACTTACACTACTTCCTAAAAATTGCAGAGCTCGGCAGTATTGTAAAAGCGGCCAAATCACTCAATATGACACAACCAGGGCTCAGTCACCAATTACGTCTCCTAGAAGAAGATCTTGAAGTTAAACTCTTTGATCGCATCGGAAAGAAATTGGTTCTCAATGAAAATGGCAAACAAGTTCTCAATCATGCTCAAAAAATCTTTAGGCAATCAGAAGAGCTCATCGAGTCCGTTAAAAGTGAACATATTAATACTCAGAAGATTATAAAAATTGGAGTTATTCCCTGGATCTCAAATGATCAGATTCTTGAATTTATCAAACCTGCTCTGGCCAATAAATATATCAAGCTAGAGGTTTACCAAAAAGACCTAGAAACTCTTATCAAAGAGATCAAGTCCAATAAACTTGATCTCATAATCTGCGACTCTCAATACTCAGGTCGCTCAAAGAAAATTCGCGGCCAAATACTCTACACAGATAAAATCTTTTGCCTCTGCTCTTCCAAACTTAAGAAGACCAAACGCTTCCCTAAAATTCTTGAGGAGAGCACTATTATTAAATATT
>NZ_AUNJ01000063.1 GCF_000447775.1 Bacteriovorax sp. DB6_IX | reverse complement strand
CTGGCCCTGTCGCAATTATTAATGAACTTATTAGGAGTTTAGATGAAAGAAAGTATTGATATTGAAAAAGCAAGTATGAATGATATGGGAAGAGTTGCAGAAATTATTCGTTCTTCAGCATCTTGGTATGAACCATTTCTAGCAGAGAAAGATTATGACCAACACTATGTTGATGAGAAGTGGGCAGAAGACAACTTTAAAAAAAGAAATTTCTTCGTCGGTAAGAAGGACGATGGAAAGATTGTTGGAACAGTCACAACACAATACTTTGGTAAGGATACTTATCTGGGATATGTTTATCTTGATGCAGATGAAACCGGAAAAGGTTTTGGTAAGGACTTAATTAAATTTGCAGAAAAAGATTCTCGTAAAAGAGGGCAGGACTCAATGATCCTTATCGCTCATCCTAAAGCTCATTGGGCAATCAAGGCCTATGAGAGATATGGGTTTGAAAAAATTGCTGAAAAGAAGTTTGAGGTCGTTTCTTATAATGATGGAATTTTAAAAGATTATTATGAGGAAGGATTTCACCTCTACAAATATAAGCTTGCATAAACTCAAGGCCCCTCTTTTGAGGGGCTTTTTTGTCTCAATTTTGCCATATTTATAAAGACACTTGAATTTTTTGCTACTTAAAGTATCATTAAAACATGGCCATTACATTACAGGACGTAAAAAAGAAAAATTCACAGGAAAGTGACTCCTTACTCGAAATTATCTTAAAGAGAAAAGAGAAGAAGGCTAAGTTGCGCCAAAAGGGTGCCGCTAAGAAGAGGCTGCAAAGGCCTTGGGAAAATTCTGATGAATCAATTGAAGTCCGTGGCCATGGGCGCTCGTCAATTATGAAGCCCTTTGTTAAGGGAATTCCCCCAGAAGAACAGATGACAGAAGAAGAGAAACTTCTTCATAAAATCACGGTAAAAGCGAGAAAGCTTTTTGCAAATCTTAATTTAAGCGATCTTTGAAAGCCTGTGTGCAACAGGGTCTTCAGGGAAGAGCTCGACTTGTGCCATTGGCTTCTCTTCTAGTGAATCTAGAATAGCCGCTTCATCTTCTCTAAGAACATGAGTCTTAGAGATATAATCGGCAATACTCTTCATATCTTTTCTAAAGTAGATTGTGACAAATGGAATAAATGAGAGGAGGTTACAAAAGAGATAACCAACAGATCTCGTAAATGCTTCTTTAGCACTTAATTCCCCATTTCTATTTCCATTTCCATAAACTTGAAGTTTAAAAAGCATCTTTCCTAGGGTCTTCCCGTTATTGAGATAATAAGAGAAGAAAAAGTAACTAGTGTAAACAATGGCCAGTGAGAGGTTGTATGAACCAGAAAAGAGAGTTTTCGCAACATCTCGATGGGTAAGGGCCATATTTGTAATGAAGCCATTCACAAAGCTCATCCAAGTAAAGCAGATAAAATTAGTCAGAAGAACAATACAGTAGAGATCAAAAACAAATGCATATGTTCGACTCTTTCTGACTTCATTCTTAGCAGGAAGTTTAGGTGTGAGATTGTGAATAGTTGTAAAGGTCTTCGCTTTTTCCATCATAAGCCCTATCGGTAGGGGCTTAGAGAAAATAAATGATCTTCCTTTGTTTCAATGGAGGCGGCAAATTCTACATATTTACTTGAGCTGTTTGGTTTTACCTAAGTTGGCCTTTAATTGATTACTTCAGATTAAAGAATGTCCGATTATATTGATACATATTAATTAACTTGGAGGGGTTTATCGACCAACCAAAACAACTGAACAAAACAGTGTTCTTTTCATCATGTGGATTTATTCTCTTGATTACTATTCTGGGATCTGTTTTTCCCAAATTTTTAGAAAGTGTCTTTAATGATATTCAGGGCTGGCTCATCACAAATACGAGTTGGATCTATATCTTATCAGTAGGCGCCATTATGATCTTTTCTCTATGGCTGATGATTAGCCGAATGGGTGATATTAGATTGGGACCTGATCATTCCGAACCAGAGTATTCAAATATTTCTTGGTTTGCGATGCTATTTTCGGCGGGAATGGGGATTGGGCTACTTTTCTTTGGAGTTGCCGAGCCAATTATGCACTTAACGTCTCCACCTGTTGGAGAGCCTCTGAGCATTGATGCGGCCAGGGAGGCAATGAAGATTACCTTCTTTCACTGGGGTCTTCATGCTTGGGCGATTTACTCTACACTTGCCGTAATCTTAGCTTACTTTTGTTATAGAAAAGAATTACCACTTCTTCCACGGTCAGCTTTCTATCCAATTATTGGAGAGCGTATTCACGGAAAGATTGGTGATTTCATTGATACCTTTGCCATTATCGGAACGATGTTTGGAGTGGCAACTTCTCTTGGATATGGAGTGACTCAGGTTAATGCTGGTTTAAGTTATCTCTTTGGAATTGAGCAAAGTACAACTATTCAAGTTATGCTGATCGCGGGGATTACTTGTCTCGCAACAATCTCTGTTGTTCTCGGGCTTGATGGGGGGATTAAGAAGCTCTCTAATATCAACTTAGCCCTTGCAGGGATTTTACTTGTGGCCGTCATTCTTTTAGGTGATACGGTCTTTATTATGAAGTCCTATGTCCAAAATACCGGTGCTTATCTTTCAGATATTGTTTATAAAACTTTTAATCTCTATGCCTATGAAAAGAAAGAATCTTGGATTGGCGGTTGGACACTTCTTTATTGGGGATGGTGGATTTCATGGTCACCATTTGTTGGGATCTTCATTGCAAGAATTTCGAAAGGAAGAACGATTCGTGAATTCATGTGTGGGGTTATCTTTGTACCTACAGCATTTACATTTCTTTGGATGACTGTTTTTGGGAACTCTGCCATTGCTCTTGCAATGAAAGACTCTGGAAAAGATCTTATCGAGACTGTGAACTCAAATGTTCCAGTTGCTCTTTTTAAGTTCTTTGAGGCCTTTCCAATGTCCACAGGACTAGCGGTTCTAGGATTATTTCTCGTTGTGACCTTCTTTGTCAGTTCGTCTGACTCGGGATCACTGGTTATTGACACTCTTGCCTCTGGTGGGGATGAAGAACCACCTGTATGGCAAAGAGTTTTTTGGGCCGTTTTAGAGGGTGTTGTTGCGGCAACTCTCTTATTAGCTGGTGGGCTAGGAGCTCTACAGACAATGACAATTGCCTCGGCCTTTCCAATGATGTTTCTCATTGTTATTGCGGCCGGAGCATTCGTGAAATCTCTACGCCAAGATTACATGCTGATGAACTCAGTTCAAAACCATACAACAACTGTTCAATATGCTCAGGCCTCAACAAGTTGGAAGGATCGCATTGAATCACTTGTGACCCATCCAAAACTTAAAGAAGTTAAGGTCTATATGGTGGATGTTGTTGAGCCGGCGCTTGAGGATCTTTGCAAAGAATTTAATTCATCTGGTCTTGAGTCCAAGGTGACAAAGTCTGAAGAAAGGGTGGAGCTTGAAGTAAAAAAATCGGGAGTAGAAGATTTCTACTACGCGATTAGACTGAGACGTTTTGCCACACCAGAATATGCTCAAGAGGATAACGAGTCCTATTGTCGAGCGGAAGTTTTCCTTCTAAGTGGTGGACAACACTACGATATTTACGGTTACAACAAAGACCAAATTATCGCAGATGCTATTACTCAATATGAGAAACACGTCCACTTCCTCCACGTTTCTGGATCAGAACTCTATGAATAAATAATATAGCTTCGGTTTTTACGAATTGAAAAGTCGTAAAACCGAAGCTATTATGATTTCATGAAAAGACTCAAAGATATCAACTGGAATCATTTATACAGCTTCTATGAAGTGGCCAAGGCCCAATCTCTTAAAAAGGGAGCTCAGGCAACGGGAACTTCTCCATCAACTATGAGTGAGCAACTTAAGAGGCTCGAGACGAAACTGGGGAGTAAGCTCTTTTTTCGAGAACCGAAAGGTCTTAGGTTAACTTCTGATGGTGATTTGCTCTTTGAAAGATGCAAGGTGATGTTTGAAGAGGGGAGCAAGCTCCTTGAGTTTTTCTCAGAAGATGTGGTCGGCGGTTATCCTGTGAATGTAGGAATCGAAGAGGCCATCTCTTATGATATTGCCGCGGAATTTTGTTCTCAGTATTGGGATATGTATACGGAGTATGGAACGGTTAATACCCTGAGGCAGGCCGAAAGTACAATTCTGATGGAGAACTTGAGCCGCGGAAATATTGATTGGGCGATTTCTCTTCAAAAGCCTCGTCGCAATAGTTTGGATTATGCAGAGATTGGATCATTTGAAATTCACTTTTGTTGTTCAGATGATCTCTACGATAAGTTCATCGATAAGAAAGATATTATTAAGAATATTCCACTTGCTCAAAGTTTTTGGGACAAAGGTTTAAATAGAGAGATTGATAAGTATCTGAGGGCCAATGATATCGTGCCAAAGGAAAAGCTCTTTAGTGACCACCCTGAGTTTATTAAAAAGCTTTGCCAAAGAGGTCGTTGTATCATGATTCTTCCACAGAATCCTCTTGGGGATTATGAAGGATTAAAATCTTTAACTCTTGAGTCAGCTGTTAAGCTTCCCCTTTATGCCATTTGGAAAAGAGGTGATGAGGGGCTAATTTCGATTAAAAAGCTTAAGGAATTAATTAAGTCTAAACTTTCTGAGATTCCTTCACGCTATGAAGATGTGGAGCTTCAAATTGAGGTTTCTGAAATTTCTGATGAACTCTTAAAGTGAGATAAGATCGGCCATTGATAGTTTGACAAAAATGGATTCGATGGCCTCGACACTTGCACTTTGATGGTGAGACTTGGTGACTTGAATTATCGAGTCGACAGACTTAGTCCCATCTGAGAGTTGCCAGATATCTCTAATGACTTCATTGGTTGCATAAGACTTTCCGTTATCATTTACTAGAACAAATCCAGCTTCATTCTGTTTAACGAGCAGTCCTTTCTTTTGTGGGTATTGTTTATTAATCTCGCTCATAGCTTGATTCTACAGTCGCAGATTAAATTCTCAATAAATTCTTAGGGGGCTTCGGAATCGCCGAAACCAAGTCCACTACTGGCGGACTTGGCCTTGTAATTCATTGAGTTTATTAAGAGCTTGAAGTGGAGTGAGATTATTCAAATCAAGAGATGAAAGTTCATCTTCCACTTTTTTAAGATGTTCTGGGACCTGTGCTATTGTTTCAATGCTAAAGAAGTCCAATTGCTGCTCATCTGCTTTTGAAGCTTTTTCTGACTTCGTCAAAAGCCCATCAGTTGAGTTGTGATTCTTTTCCATTGTTCCAAGAATTTGCTGACTTCTTTTTAGAACGTCATCTGGGATTCCTGCAAGCTTAGCAACATAGATACCAAAACTTTGTGAGGCCGCTTGCTCAATGAGTCTGTAGAGGAATTGAACATTTCCGTTCTTATTCATCGTCTCAACAGTGAGGTTTTTGGCCTGTGGGTAGTTATTCGCAAGCTCAATCAGTTCATGATAGTGAGTTGCAAAGAGACAGATTGATTTTGTCTTTTCAATAAAGTGTTCAACAAGGGCCCACGCGATAGAGAGTCCATCGTAAGTCGAAGTTCCTCGACCAACTTCATCTAAAATAATGAGTGATCTCTCACTTGCATGTCTGATGATCTCAGCAGTTTCTGCCATCTCAACCATAAAAGTTGATTGACCTTTTAAAATATCATCACTGGCTCCAAGACGACTAAAGAGGTAGTCACATAGTGAAACCTTTGCGGCGGCTGCTGGAACGAATGAACCAATTTGAGTGAGAAGTTGAATAATGGCGACCTCTCTCATTACCGTCGTCTTACCGGCCATGTTTGGACCTGTAATAAGACCGAAGTAAGCGTCATTATTTAAATTAAGATCATGACAAACAAATTGATCTTTAATTGCTGATTTAATTAAAGGGTGCCATGCACCTTCAAGTTTAACTTCTTTAACTTCAGAACTAAGCTCTGGACAATTAAAGTCTTCACTTCTTGCAATCCAGGCAAATGACTGGAGGATATCTAGATCAGCTAGAGTTGAAGCAAGTGTTCTAATTAGCGGAGTCTTCTCTGAAACTTCAGCAATAATGGCCTTGAAGATTTCTCTTTCAAGTTTTTCAAGTCTCTCCTTGGCCATGACCATTTCTTTTTCAAACTCAGAGAGCTCTTCAGTCATATATCTTTCAGAGTTCACAAGAGTTTGTCTTCTCATAAAAGAAGCTGGAACTTTATCCGTGTGAGTTTTTGAAACTTCAATAAAGTAACCGGCCACATTATTTGATTTAATTTTTAGTTTTGGTATTCCCGTCTCATCGCGGTATCTCTGCTCAAGTGCGAGAAGCTCTCCAGAGGCATTTTGACTAAGTTTAGCAAGACGATCTCTTTCTGGATGCGCCCCATCTTTAATAAGGTTTCCCTTATCGAGATTGGCCCCAATCTCATCATTAATTGTCTTCTCAATTGTCGCTCTAAGCTCCTGAAGTGACTTCAGCTCTTTCTTTTTAAGAGCAGCGAAAATATTGATTGGAAGATCTGAAAGAGTTTCAGATAGGGCCGTGAAAACCTCTACTGATTTTGAAATATTGAGAAGGTCTCCAGCATTGGCCTTATTCGTCGCGACCTTGGCTAGAATTCTTTCGAGATCTCGAATTGTCGATAATTCCTCTCTCGTTTCAATGAGTTTTTCATCTTGATCAAGGAAGTATCTTACAACAGATTGTCTCTGTGTAATGGCCTTGGCATCTGTTAGAGGAGTTGTAAAAACTTCTTTTAACATTCTTGAACCAAGAGCAGTCTTAGTCTTATCCATAAATCCTAGAAGTGATTCACTATATGACTCACGAGATTTAGGGAGAATCTCAAGTCCTGTTAGAGTTGGAACTGTGACTTTCATAAACCCTGTTTCACTGACGAGTGAGAATGGGTGAACGTGCGTGAACTCCTCAAGAGACTGAGTTGAACAAATATAATAAGCAAGGGCACCAATTGGTGCTAGAGTCAGGGCATTTTCTTGAATCACCTGATCACGCTTAAAAGTTGGAATTAATTTCTCTGTGAAAATTTCCGTGTACTTTGGATCAAAGTATTCTTGAGATAGGTGAGTGACAAGAGTTCCCATGTGAGTGAGAAGAGTCTCCATCTCAGCGTGATCATCCCACTGTCCAAGGTATGTGATAAATTCCTTTGGAGAGAGAACACGAACTTTCTCAAGTAGGTCTTCAAATGTTTTTACCTGGTATCCTTTGAAGGCTCCGGTTGTAAAATCCAAGGCCATTGCAAAGTACTCACCATCTTGAGTATAAGTTGAAACAATGTAATGAGTTTGAGTGCTGTCTGATTTATCCAGATCATATGGGATCCCAGGACTGACAACTTGAGTTACTGCACGTTGAACAATTCCTTTGGCCTCTTTCGGGTCTTGGACTTGCTCACAGATTGCAACTTTCATTCCGTGTGCCGTGATGCGATCAATATAAGTGGCCGCAGCATGATGAGGAATTCCCGCCATTGGAATTGGGTTGTCCCCAATTTTTCCACGATGAGTGAGAGCAATATTTAAAAGGCGAGTTGTGTTTTGAGCATCTTCAAAGAAAACTTCGTAGAAATCTCCCATCCTAAAGAAGAGAATATGTTCGCGATAGTTGAGCTTAATAGAATGATACTGCTCCATCATTGGAGTAAGCTTAACACCAGATGCGACGATTTTTTCAATTTGAAGTTGTGACATGTCTCTCAAGTCCTCGAATTTATATGTTGTGTGTGGAGAATGAACATACCATAGGGGCAGTGAAGCTTCTAGGATGAATTTTGGAGAGCTGCATCAAGCATATGAAATTATGTATTCCAAATCACTTGTGGTATAATTTTTGCTAGACTCAACCACACAAGTATCCCACTGGAGGGGACTTTGTTAAATTGGCGACAAAACGCGACTCTATCTGCGTTCTTTATAATATGCTTCGGCGTCATTTTCTTTAGTGCCACGCTAAATATGGATGACGACAGATTTTCGAATAATATGGATGACTCGGCCGATTCCTTGGCCAGTGAGAGTTATTTCAAGCGTGCCGACTATTACCTTGTGGGAAAGGACAAGTCTAACTTCCACCTCTTTTCAGATGAATTGATCCACAACCAAAGTCTTCGACAGTTAATTCTGACGGGACCTAATGGTGTTGTCTTTTCTAGAACAGGGGAGCCGATCTATTACTCTTCTGAAAGTGGTTTCTATGACGTTGCAAGAAAGTTTCTTCATCTGAATCGTAGCGTTGTTGTGAGAAGTCGAACGGCGACAATTCACTCCGATTCATTAAAGTATGATGATGAGAATAAATTGGTTAGTGCCAAGGGCGATGTCTTTTCTAAGACTCAGAATTACGACCAATTCTATGAAGTGAGAATTAATAGCGATGAGCTAGATTACTTTCCTGAAAGAGAGCTGATGAACTACCGTGGATCAGTAGATGGGAAGATCGAGAGAAAGCGCCTTTATGAGGCCCCTGTCTTTCTCAAAGCGGATAAAATGACCTTCAAAATGATAGAGAAAATGGCCACTTTGGATGGTAATGTTTCTATTAAAAAACAAGGGGTTACCGCATTATCTCGTAGTGGAGAAATATTTCTAGAAAACTATAATAAAAAACTCAAGTATTTTGCGCTTTATGACGATGTGATTGTTAAGGAGCTTGTGAAACCTCCTGGGAAGAAAAGCTTTGAGAGAAAGTCCTACAGTGAAAAACTAGAAGGTCATAACTCAGAGGGAAAGATAGTCTTACTTGGATATCCAAAAGTCTATCAACATAGTGATGTTCTGAAAGGAAATATCATTATTCTCAGAGAGAACAGCGAGACGATCGAAGTCGATGACGCGAATACTAACTTCAAACTGAGGTAATATGAGCGAAACGAAGGCGAAACTTGAAGCGAAAAATCTTCAAAAAACCTATAGCGGTCGTACAGTTGTTAAAGATGTAAGCTTGGATGTTGAACAAGGTGAAGTTGTAGGTCTACTTGGACCAAACGGAGCTGGAAAGACAACATCATTTTATATGATCGTTGGGCTAGTGAAAGCTGATAAAGGTGGAATCACATTATCAGGAAAAGACTTAACACTAGATCCAATTCATAAGAGAGCTTTAAAGGGGGTTGGTTATCTTCCCCAAGAAGCCTCGGTATTTAGAGATTTAACAGTTGAAGCAAATATTTATGCGGTCCTAGAGAATAGATTATTACCTAAGGCCAAGAAGAAGACGCTGTTAAATTCTTTGATAAAAGACTTTGGTCTAGATCACATTAGAGATTCAAAGGGTTCGGCCCTCTCTGGTGGAGAAAGAAGAAGAGTGGAGATCGCAAGAACCCTCGCACTTGAGCCAAAGTTTGTTTTATTGGATGAACCATTTGCTGGTGTTGATCCTCTTGCTGTTAGTGATATCCAAACGGTTATCACAAGTTTGAAGAGAAGAAATATCGGTGTTTTGATAACAGACCACAATGTTCGCGAGACGCTAGGAATTGTTGATCGAGCATATATCATGAATAGTGGTGAACTCCTTGTGAGCGGGACGCCTGAGGAGATAGTCAATAACGAAAGAGCACGGAAGTTCTACTTAGGAGAAGAGTTTAAGATGTAAGACTGCTTCTCCACCTAATTAGAAGGTGTTTTTTTATGGCAGTTAAACTTTCCCAAAACTTAAAGCTTAGTCAAAATCTTATGATGACTCCTCAGCTTCAACAGGCCATTAAACTGTTGACGTTGAATCACCTAGAGATGACTGACATGATTGCCAATGAGATGGTTGAGAATCCAATGCTCGAAGAGATGAGGGCAGGAGAGGGATCATCTGATAACACTGACTATAGTCTTGAATCGCTTGAATCAAATGGGAAGGAAGCGTCGGCTCAAGATTTCAACGAAGACACTCTCGTATCCAAACAAGATGATAGTATTGATTGGCAACAATATGTTGATAGCTACAATGCAACTTCATCACAACCAAATATGGCCTCTGGTCCAGTATCTCCTGATGAAATGCCTAACTATGAAAATATGGTTTCAAAGGGAATGTCTCTTGCTGAACACTTAGAGTGGCAATTGAGAATGGAAGACCTGAGCGCAGATGAACTTAATCTTGCTCTGGAAATTATTCATAATATTAATGATGATGGGTACCTCGATACAACTTTTGATGAACTTTTTGAAGCAAGTGGTTTCGTTGAAAAATTTGAAAGAGAAGAGGCCCTTGATGTTCTTGAGTTAGTTCAAAGACTTGATCCCGTTGGATGTGGGTCAGAGAACCTAACAGATTGTCTTCTTGCTCAAGCCAGAATTGCTGAAGAGAGATCACCATTACTAGAAAAAATTATTAGAAATCACTTAACAGATTTAAAGAATAGAGACTTCAAAAAAATTGAAGCGGCCACAGGTGTTTCTCAAGAGCATATTGAAGAAACAGCTAAGCTTCTTCATAACTTTCACCCTAAACCAGGCCGACTGGTTTCATCAGGTGATACTCACTATGTAACACCAGATGTTTATGTTGTTGAAGTTGGTGGAGAGTTTGTTGTCCAAGTCAATGACGATGGGATTCCACGTCTAAGGATTTCAAAGCTTTATCAAGATATGTTGAATTCTGTTGATAGTCTTGAAAATAAAGAAGCAAAAGATTTTGTACAAGAAAAATTAAAGTCAGCTTTATGGCTAATTAAGTCGATAGGTAATCGACAGAAAACAATTGAAAGAGTGGCCAATAGTATTGTGAAAAAACAGCAAAACTTTTTCAAGAAAGGACCGAAACATTTAAAGCCAATGGTTCTAAAAGATGTGGCCAACGAAATTGGAATGCACGAATCGACAGTATCTCGTGTGACTTCTAATAAGTATATGCACACGCCAATTGGAATGTTTGAGTTGAAGTATTTCTTCAACACGGGAATCGGTGGAAAGAATGGTGGTGTCGATGTCGCAGGTGAAGTTCTAAAGCTTAAGATCAAAGAATTGATTGAAGCTGAGAACCCTAAGAAGCCTCTTTCGGACCAAAAAATTGCCGATGTTTTGAGTCGAGAAGACGTAAAAGTTGCCAGGCGAACAGTCGCTAAGTATCGAGAAATGCTTGGGATTTTGTCGTCGGCCAAACGAAAAGTAAAATAGGGCGATACTCTAAAAGTGGAGGTTTAGACTTAAGCTCATACAAACGAGATAAAAAACAAACACCCGGCCATCGCAACGAACGATAGGCCATAAAAGAAAAAATCTAGGAGCGGGACGTTTATGAAAGTAACTATCACATTTAGACACCTTGAGCACACACCATCTCTTGACGAGAGGATTCATGAAAAATCAAGCAAGTTGTCTAAGTATCTAGGTGGCAAGTCTCAAATCAAATGGAGTTGCTATGTTAAGGAAGGAAACCACTACGCAGAGGTTGACCTTCAAGGACCGAATTACAATTATCATGCAACAGGGCATTCAGATAGTTTATATAAAACAATCGATCTCGTTGTTGCGAAAATCGAGAAGCAAATTCATAAGAAGAAAGAAAAGCTTACAGCTAAGAAAAGTAGAAAGGCCCACAAGGATCTTGAGATTCTTGAGCCAGAAGCAGCGTGGACTGATTACGACGAAAATAATTTCGAAGACGTTGCCTAATTTATTTTTTAACAGGGTACGTGCTGAAACACCCTTTTAAATAAGAGAGAATAAAAGGACCCTAGAATTAGGGTCCTTTTTCTTTTTTACTCTACCATAAAAAAATCTTGCCAAGGCCATTCAAATAATTATACGTTCGCAAAAGAGATATTAAATCCTAAAGGGGTGCTCCTGCGTGGGAGCTGAGACTTTGACTTTGCATCGAAGGACCCTTTGAACCTGATTCGGTTAGCACCGACGTAGGGATTAGGAAGTCATTTTTTGCATACCTAATTGCGTCCGCGCCGAATCTCACTATTTATAGGGAGATTCTATGAAAAAACTATTATTCACTTCTTTTATCAGTCTTGTCACAGGCCATGCTCTGGGGATGGAGACGATCACTGTTTATGGAAGTCTTGTTGAAAAAGACCTTTATAGCGAGTCTAGCTCATTGAGTTTGAAAACAGCTGACGATGTCGATGACCAGGAGGCCTCGCACTTTGATGAACTTTTGAAAACGATTCCTAATCTTAATATGAGCTCTGGTACTTCTCGGGGAAGATTCTTTCAGGTTCGTGGGATTGGAGAGCGTTCTTCTTATGAAGGCATGCCAAATCATAGTGTCGGCTTCGTAGTCGATGATATTGATTATAGTGGAATCTCTGGTGGGGTTGACCTTACTTCTATGTCCCAAGTGGAAGTCTACAAGGGACCACAGGCCACGAGACTCGGTCCAAGTGCACTGGCGGGAATGATTCATATGACATCGATGAACCCATCGAAAAAATTTCAAGCACAGGGCTCATTAAAGGTTGGAAATTATAAAACTTGGGAGGAGTCTATTGGATTTGCAGGTGCTCTAAATGATAAGATCACGGCTTCTCTGAGCCTCTCTAAGAAAGACTCTGATGGGTATATTAGAAATGATTATCTTAAACGTGATGACACAAATGGAGTTGATGAATTCTCTGCAATTTCAAAGTTTGAAGGTCGCTTTAGTGGTTTAAAAACTCGTTTAACTCTTCATCTCTTTGATACAGATAATGGTTATGATATTTTCAATCATGTTAATTCTAATAAGACTATTTCAGATAAACCTGGGCGTGATGATCAGCAGACTCTTTCACAGGCCTTGAGACTTGAAAAGACATTTGCACAGAGTTGGCAGACGATCACGATTTTAACTCATCAATATACTAAACAGGTTTATAGTTATGATGAGGATTGGGGAAATGATTCTTACTGGAATGATCTTCCTGGTTATAATGCTAATTATAATTACGATATTGTATTCCCAAAAACACGTGAGGACTGGAGCTTAGATCAGCGTTTCGTCAAAGATCAGAAACTTATTTTTGGGGGATATTTTAAAAAGAGCAAAGAAGATTTCCAAGAGCTTGGCCTTAAGAATAATGCTCAGAGAAAGAATACTTTTGGAGACTACGATGCAAAGACAATCGCCCTTTATTTTGAAAATGAATCTTCTTTAAGTGAGAAATCAAGTTTTGGGTATGGATTGCGTATAGAGAGACGAGAGGCTGACTATCAGGATAGTCTAGGAAATGACTTTTCTCCAAATGAGACAATGTTTGGAGGACATCTTACATATAATATAAAGCCAGCGCCCCTTGATCTCTATTACTTGAAGCTATCAAAAGGTTATAAAGCGGGAGGAGTTAATACTTCTACTGATGTACCGCAAAATCGCAAGAAGTTTAAGGCGGAAAATCTCTATAGTTTTGAAGTTGGACAGAAAAAGATTTGGAGTGAATCACAGTTAGAGACAAAGCTCTCGGCCTTTGTGATGTATCGAGAAGATATTCAGGTTAAAACATCTTTTCAAGATGACCCAATGGACCCAAGCTCTTATACATTCTATAATGACAATGCTACAGATGGTTTTAATTATGGAGTAGAGTTTGAGACTGACTGGAAACCGCTTCCACAATTAGATATTATTTCATCTCTCGGTCTTCTTAAAACAGAATATGGTAATTACTCTTATGAAAGTACAAATCTTAAGGGAAGACAAATGCCTCATTCTCCTGAATATCAGTTCAACACTTTTATGAAGTATCACTTCTCTCATGGTTTCTATACAAGTTTGAATTACTTTATGAGCGATAATTACTATTACTCAAATTCTCACTCTCAGAAATCGACTCCTTATCAATTAGTTGATTTGGTTTTGGGACACAAATTTAAGTCTTTAAATATTTCTGTTTGGGCGAAGAATATCTTTAATGAGAGTTATGCCAAACGAGGGTTCTATTTTGCTAATATGCCACCAAATTGGAGTGATGAGAGATATACTCATCGTGGTGCTCCAAGAACTTACGGAGCAAGTTTGAAATTTAAATTCTAGAAGACCATATCTATGGCCATTGAAATATATTCTGATGATCTGAAGTCTTCTTCTTTTCTAAAGATTGTTCCAATGGCCCCTTGGACAAAGATCCAGTCTTTAAAAATGAGTTGACGATAGTTTGTCGCGATTTGATAGCGGTTGTAATAGGCCGCTTCTTTTATAATATATGATGTACCGATAGAGTAGGAGATGGCCCTACGGGTTGAGAGCTTATGTAAGAAAGAGAGAGTATGGTTACCTGTGAACTTGGGAGACTTCTCTTCCCAGCCTAGAGAAACTTCGAATTTTAATTTATTTTCATCCCCCATATCTCGAGTCCAAATAAACTCACTTGTTTCACTAAGTTCGTCGATCCTATAGTAATTAATTTTCTGAATAAGTGAAAACTCATTTTTCTTATAGAAGAAACTTCTCTTTAAGCGAAATTTAACAAAGGGATCTAGAGGAACATCAACTCGCATCCCCGCATCGGCGGAGATATTCCAACGCTTCTTCTCTAAAAGAAAATATCTGAGGGCGGCGGCATAGCGTGAGTTCTTAAGTCCGTCACCTAATTCATTCTTTACCAGTGTCTGATCATCATTAGTAAGAAATGAGTTAGAGTCTTCATCTTCATTAATCTTTTCAAGAATCAGGTTGGCCTTCTTTGATATCTTAGGAAATTTTGCACGGACTTTGATATCAGTTTCGACCACTTCTTGACGGGCCTCTTCAAAAGTAACACGGTAATTAAAACGAATATAAGAATCGTTAATATCTTCTTCGAAATCTTCATTTACAAAGAAGCTATCCACGTTTCCAATAAGTCTTTTCCAGGTTTTTGAGACCTTTTTCTGGGCCTTGTCAACGCGCTCCAGGTTGCTAGTTTGCTGAGCAAGGACATGACTTGATAGTGTAAGAATAAAGAAGAAAACTAACGTCTGTTTTATAGGAACCTTCCAAAAATAATTTCAAAAAATATTGTTAAGACTATTATAGGCAAGGGCAACCCAAGAATACAAGCGATCAGATAATCTCGCACTTGGACGCCTGATAATGCCAAGGCATAGTTAACAGGTGGAAAGGTTTGAAATACTAGTCTCAGAATGAGCATGGACTTTATTGGTGTGTGATCAAGGTTGTCGAGAGTTTTGATAATAAATCGATTCTTGATTTTTTTTAGTGCATCTTTTCCAAGATAATTTACTAAGTAAAAGCTAACCAGACAAGAAATGACTGCTGCCAAGTAAGTGAGTAGCGGTCCGTAGAATTTTCCAAGTGATGTGATCGCTGCAACTAGAAAAATCCATCCCGGGATTTGTATGAGATTGGCGGCAGAAAAAAGAAGGATGAATATAGTGGAAGATATAAAAATATTTTTCACAAAGAGGGATTGAAGATAATCAATTGTGACGATCTGTCTTAGCCCTGTAAGTTCTGCTAGGATAAAGAGTATGACAAAGAATGTAATAATCAGTATTATTTTTCTCATAACACTTCAAGTATAGAGGGGATTATGTCTAAAGGCGATATTATTTATAGTTCTGATGGTTCAGGAGTTAATCTTGTTAAGAAGAATAAGAAGAAGCCTGTTTATCAAGATATTGTTCCAGCTCAAACAACTTTAAAGTTAAGAATTGAAAAGAAGGGAAGAGGAGGTAAGTCAGTTACCGTGATTTTTGAACTTCCTGAGAATCCTGATTACTTTAAGAAGTTAGCTAAGAAGTTGAAGTCTCATTGTGGTACTGGTGGAAGCTTTAAAGAGGGGCAAATTGAGATTCAAGGGGATCAAAGAGAGAAGATCCGTGCCTTCTTAATTAAAGAAGGCTTCACTATCAAGGGCTAGTACTCAATACACTCTGTTAGAATGATTTGCTGATTTTCAAGAATAATGAGTCCATTAGATTCACTACGCGAAAGGTGGAGTGAAATATCATTATTTTTAAAGTCGACATCTTGTGATGTGATATTAAGGTTTTCTTCTTCCATAGGCATTGGAGAAACAGCATCTCCTTGTAAGAATAAGAGATAAGTAAATCCTGAGTCGGGAGAAGTTTTTACAACAATATCGACATTTTCAACACTTGAGCGGCATTGAATTTCAAGGGCCATAGAGTAAGTTGAAAATAGTAGGCAAAGAGTCAGTAAGATTTTTTTCATAAGTCACTATAGGTTGATTTATATTTGGCCTCAATCTCATTGAAGAATTTTCAGGAGTTTAATTTCTCTTTTTTCTTTTAAGTCTTTCAGTTCTGGCCTGATACTTTCTGGCCTTGAGCTCTTCAATCGTTAAGAAGCCGTCTCTATTGGCATCAAGTCTTTGAAAAAGGGCCTTTTTAGAAAGCATATATTCTTTGTAAGAGATTTTCCCATCAGCATTGGTGTCAATAATACTCATTTGACCTTTTTGACGACGAGTTGGTTTGGGTTGAACTTGAAGTTGGGCCTGTTGATTCTTTTGCATCTTCTCTTTCTTTTCTTCTTCGAGCTCTAATAATTCCAATTCATCTAATTTATCACCAGAATCAGAACTTGAACTTACAACATCATCAGACGTTTTATTCACCTTCTTAAAGGCACATGATGTCGTTCCAAGAACTAAGAGAGAGATTAATAGGTATTTCATAAAGGCTCCTTTCTATGTAATATATTTTCTATGATATCTTTCAACAGGTCAAAAATATTATGCAAATATTCCAAGACTTAGGGCTTCTCGGGCTCTTTCTCGCAAGTTTTTTGGCCGCAACTTTCCTACCTTTTTCTTCTGA
>NZ_AUNJ01000062.1 GCF_000447775.1 Bacteriovorax sp. DB6_IX | reverse complement strand
TAGAACCTATAGTGTAGTAACGCCAAGTATCATCACCTGCTCATGAACCAGAATGAGAGTAAAAGTTAGAAATATAATCGCTAAGACCTTTCTCTTATTCTTCTTAACAAACTCAGAGTTTTTAAAAGAAGCAAAAGGAATATTTGAAATCATCAAAAACCCGTAGGCAACCGCATAGAATGCGGCAATATATTTTGCCCATGGTCCTAGAGTAAACTCTGTCGAAAAGAG
>NZ_AUNJ01000061.1 GCF_000447775.1 Bacteriovorax sp. DB6_IX | reverse complement strand
AATCTCTTTAAGTTTGTTTAAAATCAGTAACTTATCAATCATAAAAAAGATTCTATCACGAAAAGACTTGATCTATAATAAAAAAAGAGATACCCCTAGGGGGTATGGAGGTTTTATGAAGAAAGTAAATTTTAATGTAACAGGTGTGAAATGCGGTGGGTGTGTTTCAAAGATAGAAAATGGTCTTAAAGATGAAGCAGGTGTTTTAAATATTGCTGTTAATATCGAAGATCAAGTTGTCTCTCTTGAACTTGAAGACGAGTCGAAGCCAATGCTCTTTAAAAAACAAATTGAAGAACTAGGCTTTCCTGTCTCTAAAATGTCGAAGGAGTAAAGATGAGCTCATCTCTTACAATAGATAAGAAAGTTGGCGGTATGAGCTGTGCTGGATGTGCGGCAAATATTGAAAAGGGGCTAAAAGGTCTTGAGGGCCTAGAAAAAGTTTCTGTCAATTTTGCGACAGAGTCGGCCCAGTTTATTGTGAGAGATGAGGACGTCTTTTCTCGTGTTCATCAAAAAGTGGAAGAACTTGGTTTCACTCTCGATGATGAAGTTGTTGCGGTTAGCGAGGATGGGGACTTGAAGAAGTTCTTTATTTCGATCACTCTCTCTGTGATAATCTTTCTCTTTGCTATGGGACCATTGATGCATTGGCCAAGTCATAGGGCCAATTGGTTTATTCAGATGATCTTATCGGCCCCTATTTGGCTATGGATTGGTATAAGCTTTCAGAGGTCGGTTCTTTCATTTATTAAGACGGGTCAGTCAAATATGAATACCCTGATAGGGATTGGAACAAGTGCAGCTTATCTCTATTCAGCATTTGTCACGATATTTACAGAGTATTCAATATCTCTTGGTTTTACTCAAAGAGTTTACTTTGAAGCAGTTGGCTTTATTATCTCTTTTGTTTTTCTTGGGCACTACTTCGAAAGTAAGGCAAAGAAGAAAGCCAAGGAAGCTCTCAATTCATTACTTGAAATTGGGGCTAAAGAGGCAACTGTTTATCGTAATGAAAGTTGGACTCAGGTTGCGATGACTGATGTAGAGGTTGGTGATCTTGTAAGAGTGAGACCTGGAGAAAAGATTCCTGTCGATGGAAAGATTACAAAAGGGAAATCATCTGTTGATGAGTCAATGATCTCTGGGGAACCAATTCCTGTGCAAAAGGAAATGGGGCAGAGTTTATTTGCGGGAACTATTAATGGTGAGGGAATTCTTGAATTTAAGGCCCAAAAAGTTGGTAAGGATACTTTTCTTTCTCAAATTGTCAGCTTTGTCGAAAGTGCGCAAAATAGCAAACCTCAAATCCAGCGACTTGCTGATACGATAAGTGGCTACTTTGTGCCAGCAGTAATACTTATATCTATTGTGACTTTTATTGCATGGTTTATTTTTAGCACAGACGCAAAGTGGGGTAATGCGATCTCAAATATGATTGCTGTCCTGGTTATTGCCTGTCCTTGCGCACTTGGGCTAGCAACGCCAACTGCCGTTGTTGTTGCCACAGGAAGGGCCTCGATAAAAGGGTTACTCATTGGTGGTGGTGAGGTTATCGAAAAAGGTGTTTCAATTGATACTATTATTTTCGATAAGACAGGAACGCTTACTGCTGGAAAGCCTGAGGTGACGGAAGTTCAAACTGTCGCTGGAATAAGTGAAGATGAGCTTGTTAAAATTGCTGCCTCAATAGAAGCTTACTCAGAGCATCCCATTGCCAAGGCCATCGTGAAATATGCTCATCAGTTAGAATTGGAGCTTGATGATCCAGATATGTTCGAAAATATTTCAGGTAAGGGAATCGAAGCGGAATTAAATGATTGTGACTATCTCGTGGGAAGTCGTGCTCTCTTAGAGTCTAAGAATGTATCGTTTTCTGAAGAATTAGTACCTAGGACTATTGGAAGTCATATCTATATTGCAAGAGATGGCTCTTTCATTGGGTTAATAGTCGTAGGAGATAAGATTAAACCAGAGGCCGCTCAAGTTATTGAAAAGTTCCATCAATTAGGAATTGAGACATGGCTAATTACTGGAGATAATCAGGCGGTAGCAAAAGAAGTTGCTGATCAGCTTAAAATAAAGAACTTTGCGGCTTCTGTTCTTCCTCTTGATAAGGCCGCTTATGTTGAGAAGCTTAAAAAGAATGGTGCCCAAGTGGCGATGATTGGAGATGGAGTCAATGATGCTCCCGCACTGGCCAAGGCCGATCTTTCAATGGCAATGGGAACAGGAACTGATGTCGCAATTAATGCGAGTGATGTGACAATTGTGCATGGTGAGTTAGATAAGGTTTATGAATTCCTTATTCTATCGAGAGAGACATTAAAAATTATCAAACAAAATCTCTTCCTGTCTTTTATATATAATTCACTACTCATACCAGTTGCGGCCGGTGTATTATATATTTTTGGAGGACCACTCATGTCGCCAGTTTTTGCGAGTATAGCTATGGGAATGAGTAGTATTTCTGTCGTCTCCAACAGTTTAAGAATTAGGAATGTTATATGAAAGGTGCTGACAACAAATCTCTTCTTAATAGATGCAAAAGAGTTGAGGGGCAGGTTCGCGGAATTACGGCGATGCTTGATTCTGAGAAGTACTGTATTGATATCCTTACTCAAATAAAAGCTGCAAGGAGTGCCTTAAAATCTTTGGAGTTAGAGATCCTTGAGAACCATATGAATCATTGTGTTAAGGATGCTGTGAGCTCTGGTAGTGATAAGGACGTTCAGGCCAAAGTTGATGAAATTATGCATTTATTAAGACGTTCGTCTAAATCTTAAAGTTAATAAAGAAATTAGGTAGATAATAGGCTAGGGGGATTCTCTGATATCCCCCTATAATGAAGATATGTTTCAAGAGAGTATTCTTTTAGATATCTTCTACTATTTAGTTGCCACTGTTGCTTTGGTTCCTATTTGTAAGACTTTAGGCCTGGGTAATATCTTTGGTTATCTGATGACGGGAATTCTTCTTGGTCCAGCTTGCTTTGGACTCCTCAGTAAGTCCCATCATATTGAACAAATCTCTGATTTTGGAATTATCATGCTACTCTTTGTGATTGGCCTAGAGTTAAGTCCTTCACGCTTAAAGAAATTGAGGGGAATTATTTTTAAAGAGGGGATGGCGCAATTTATTGTGACTTCTGGAATTCTTTGTTTCTTTATGACTTGGTATGGTTATTCTCTTTTAACAAGTGTCGTGGTCTCAAGCTCCCTCTCACTATCTTCTACGGCATTTGCTCTTTATTATCTCAAGGAATCTGATCAATTAACTAAGAGCTATGGGCATTCAAGTTTTTCAATACTCCTTTTTCAGGATCTGATCATTATCCCTATATTAACAATCCTACCTTTCTTTGCTGAATCATCACAGATTGTGGGGCAATTTGATTATCGCGGTCTCTTTCTAAATATTATTATGATTATGGGAGCACTTATATTTGGAAAATTTGCGCTGATACCTGCCATTTCATGGATGTATCAATCACAGAGTAAGGAAATCTTTATAAGTAGTTGCCTGCTGCTCATTGTTGGGGCCTCTCTTTTGATGGATCATATCGGATTATCAAAGGCCCTCGGTTCATTCATGGCCGGGATATTTCTGACAAACTCAAAATTTCGTACAGAGATTTCTAGTTTTTCAGTCCCTCTGAAATCAATGCTCATGGGGGTCTTCTTTATGGCCTTTGGCCTTAGTATCGATATGGACTATTTTCGAGAGAATATTACTCATGTCATCTTAGTGACGACAGTCTTTACACTGACCAAAACAGTTGTTCTCACAATCATAGGACGAGTGAAATCTGGTCGCTGGTCAATGGGCTTTAAAATGGGGTTACTTCTTGGACAGGGAGGGGAATTTGGGCTTCTTATTATTGCCACAGCTACAGAACTCTTTATTCTCAATGAAAATGAATCCAATCTCTTTATTAGTGCAGTGACTTTAAGTATTTTTATGTCACCATTCTTTTCTAAGATCGTTGATTATCTCAATGAACGCAGCCCAGGCCTAGAGGAAAGCTTTGAAGAGCAGAATCAAGAAATGAAACAGGCCTCTTAGTTCTATGAAATTCCTAGAATCTTTCTTTTAAGGATAGATGAGACTTGAAAGAAGACACTTCCACTAAGTGTGGCCCCAAATATCCAAACGAGAGCGATATCGAGATAAATTTCTGCACCAATCAGCATGAAAGTCATGACAAAAGTACCACTAAGAACAAGATAGCTTAAAAACTTTGAGCTCTTGATTAGTCTAATCTCTGCTAAGTTTAGGATTGTTGTTGAAAAAAGTGCTCCAGAACCAATAAAGAGACTTCCACAAATCATCATACATCCATAATGACCAAAAGTACGATGGAAGAAATGATAGAGCTGATCGTGGTTTGTTAAGCTCATACTGAATTGTGGACAAAAGAGCATTGTGATAACACCGATAAATGCTTGAACCAATAGGAGCTTTCCAAAGACTATGGGTTTACTTGGAATAAGATCTTTTCTTACTTGAGAGAGAATCTTATGTGAAAGGTCCTCACTCGGTGAGAGCTTTTCCTTTTCACTTGAATGGAGAAATTCTTTAAAATCATTTTTATTTGTCATGATTTATCTCCGGTTAAACCCTTTCTAACTTTTGCTAAGGCCCTAGAAATTAATTTTCTCGCATTGGCCTTAGATGTATTTAGAGCGACTGAAATCTCTTCGTAATCTTCATCTGAGTAGAATTTTAATTTCAGTGCTTCTCTTTCCTTATCATTAAGTGATTTATATTCACTTAAGTCAAAATCATCATTTCTTACTTCAGTGGCATATTGATTATCATCATATTCAATATACTCTACTTTTTTCTTCTTACAGTAATCAAGAAGCTCACTTCTAGCGACTGTATAGAGCCATTGTAGAAAGAGGTACTTGTCTTTATAAGTGTGCTTTGACTTATGGACTTTAAGGAAAGTGTTTTGAAAGATTTCATCACGGTCACTTTCTTTAGGAGTTCTCTTTGCAATATAAGAGTAGACTCTGTCTTTATGTCTTTGATAAAGCACCTCAAAAGCCAAGAATTCATCTTCTTGGTACAATTTCATGAGCTTCTCATCCTCTAAGTGGGAGAATGGATTCATGTCTCTACTCCTAATTACGACTGAAATGTCTCTTTTGTGACAAAAAAATTTTACTCTAAAAATTTTAATAACTTAAGGTTTTTTGTCACATATGCATGATTTTATTCGTAATGCTTTTTAGAGGTTATTATGATGAATAAATATTCGAAAATTCTGTTAGTTATTTCAGCTATTTCAATATCTGCGAATGCTGCAACTTTTAAGGATCTTGTGAAAAATCTCGATAAGCATGATCAAGTTTTGAAGGCCCAGAAGTTAGCCGATGCCCTAAAACACAAGGCCAGAGTTTCTGGATCATGGGGTGATCCTGTCTTTAAACTGGCCGCTAAAAATTTTCCAGTAGATTCGCTTAAAGATAATGAAACTCCAATGACAGGAGTGGAGTTTGGTCTTGCTCAAAAGATTGCATTAAGTACAAAGTATGGAAATCAAAGAAATGCCCAAGAGAGTATGGCAAGGGCCATGAACTATCAATCACACGATATTAAACAAGGGCTAGTTAAATCTCTCTGGGAAATTGTCATTTTAAGAAGACAGATTTTGGAAGAGATTAATATCTTAGATGATAACTATAATTGGATTAAGAAAATACTTAAAGTTAGTAAAAAACTCTACGCTAATGGAAGAACTTCGCAACAGGCCATTCTTGATATTGAGATTAGAAAATCTGAGCTAGAAGCAGAACTTAGTAATAAGAAGTTCACTTTGAAACAGCTCGAACAACAACTTCTCTATATCACCGATGGTGAAAGAATTGACTATAAATCAATTCCTTGGAAAGCTCTGGGACAGTCACGAAAAAAGCTTAAGAAGATCGATTTTAAAGAATTGGCCCTTAAAGAAAAATTGCGCTCTAGTGAATATAAGCTAACTGCTTCGAAACAAAACTTCGTTCCAGATATCATGATGGGAGTCGGTTATACTAAGAGGTCAGATATTGATAACCGCGGAGATTTTATTAGTGCCTCTATTAGCTTTCCTTTGCCTTTTTCTAGTACCAAGTATGGAAATTATTCTCAAAATGTTCAGGAAAACTATGCTGCCAAAAGAGAACTTAAAGATTATGAGAGATCAAAGAATAGGGACGTTGAAGTTCTTAATTTTGAGATAGAAAAGATTTCTTCTGAAATTGATCTTTTGGCACAAAAGACGATTAAGTTTGCCAGAAACTCTCGCAAGATTACGGCAAAGTCTTATAGCCTTGGTAATTCAAGTTATGTGGAATTACTTCAGTCAGAAATAAAACTACAAAATAAACTCATTAAGAAAATTATGCTACAGGCCCAGAGGGATATGAAAGTTGTCGCATTAAAATATAAGTTAGGAGAATCTCTCTATGAATAAGCTAGGATTAATATTGCTTTTATCTTTATTTGCCTCTTTAAGCTCGTGCCAGTCTGAGGGACCAAGCGAAAAAGCATCCCATGAGCATTCAACTGTAGAAACTTACTATACTTGTTCAATGCACCCGCAAATTAAACAAAAAGAAAATGGTAAGTGTCCTATTTGTCATATGAACCTAACAAAAGTTGAAGTTGATTCAAGCGATAGCGATGTTGAAGTTAAAAAAGCTCCAATGAAAGAGCTATGGGCATGTAAGAATTTTCCTGATGTGACAAGTGAAGCAAAAGATGTGTGTCCAATCGATGGAAGTGAGATGGTTAAAGTTGATCATTACAAACAAATGGCGGGACAAACAATTGCTAAAGTTAAATTGCGTAAAGCTCAGCTACAACATTTTAAGCCAGATTACTTTCCTGTCACTAAAATGAAAATGAAAAAGAAGGTAAGACTTCTCGGAACGATACTTCAATCAGAAGATAAGGAAAGTAATATTCCTGCGCGAGTTGGAGGAAGAGTTGAAAAAGTCTATGTGAAATCAACGGGAAGTTTTATCAAAGTCGGAGATCCGGTTATTGATCTCTATTCTCCTAAACTTATCACAGCTGGGGAAGAGTATATTATCGCAAAAAAGAGTTCTTTAAATTCTAAGACGAAAGAATTTAAAGATATCCTTAAGCAGAGTGAACAACGATTAAAGCTTTGGGGAATTAAGAAGAAGCAATTTGAGAAATGGTATCAAAATGGTGAGGTTCCTAGAAGTATTACTATCTATTCTCCAGCGACTGGTATTGTTAGAAAGAGAAATGCTTCGGTTGGGAAGTATTTTAAAGAGGGACAGGATTTCTTTGAATTGTCTGATCTCTCAGAAATTTGGGTTGAAATGGATGTCTATGAACAAGAAGCTGCTATCGTTAATCTTGGCCAAGACGTCGAGCTAGAATTTACTTCTCTTCCAGGAGAGAAGTTTCGTGGAAAGATTGATTTTGTCGATCCTGTCTTAGATGTGAAGTCACGAACACTTAAAATTAGAACAACAATTGAAAATAGATCAGGGAAGTTAAAACCTGGAATGATTGCAGATGCGACTCTTCATATTGACTTAGAAGGGGAACCTCTGGTTATTCCAAGAACGGCAGTTATTGATACTGGTAAGAGAAAAGTTGTGTGGATCAAGGTTAATGAGAAACAATTTCAGGCCAAGGTTATTCAAGTTGGCCATGAGTCAGAAGGTTACCTCGAAGTTAAGAGTGGCCTAATGGCAGGAGAAGAGGTTGTTATTGAGGGGAATTTCTTACTTGATGCTCAAGCTCAGCTCTTTGGTGGTTATGAAGATATGGTTGAAAATCAGGGTGGAGCTCATCAGCACTAATCTGTTGATCTAACTTAGGAAAAAAGAATGATCCGAAATCTTATAGAATTATCAATTAGAAATAGAATGGCCGTGGTTCTGATTTTTGTCTTTATTGCGCTACTTTCTGTTTTTAGTGTCAGAACAGCTCGAATTGATGCCATTCCTGATATTGGTGAAAATCAGCAGATTGTATTCACTGAATGGGCAGGGCGCTCACCTAAAGATATAGAAGAGCAGGTGACTTATCCATTAAGTGTTATGCTTCAGGGGATTCCTGGAGTTAAAAATATCCGTGGGACATCGGCTTTTGGATTCTCAATTATTTATGTCATTTTTAAAGATGATATTGATTTTTACTGGAGTCGTAGCCGCGTACTTGAAAAGCTTTCAACGGCCACTCGTGATCTTCCTAGTGGAGTTATTCCTAAAATGGGACCTGATGCAACTGGTTTAGGACAAGTTTTTTGGTATACGTTGGAAAATAAGAAAGAGGCAAAGAATCCGAAATCACTTGCCGAATTGAGAAGTATTCAAGATTTCTATGTTCGCTATCTTCTCCAAGGAGTTGAAGGAGTTAGTGAAGTTGCAAGTATCGGTGGTTTTGTAAAAGAATATCAGATCGATGTTGACCCAAATAAACTCTTTGCCTATGACGTTCACTTTAGCAAACTCATTAGTTCAATTCAAAATAGTAATATCGATGTCGGAGCAGAAGTCATAGAGGATGGAGACCGTGAGTTCATTGTCCGTGGAAAAGGCTTTTTTAAGTCATTGAGTGATATTGAAAATGTTGTGATTGCAGTTAAAAATAAATCACCAATTCGTGTTAAGGATGTTGCTTCGGTTGGGTTTGGACCTGGTTTTCGAAGAGGTGCACTTGATAAGAACGGTGTCGAGGCCGTTGGTGGTGTCGTGACAATGCGCTTTGGAGAGAATCCAAAGGAAGTTATTGATCATATTAAAGAAAGATTAGAGGTCGTCAAAAAAGGTCTGCCAAAAGGTGTTGAGTTAGTTCCTTTTTACGATAGAACAGAGGTTATTGAAAGAACTATTGGAACTGTTTACCAGGCCCTCACTGAAGAAATTATAATTACTATTATTGTGATTCTCTTATTTCTTCTTCACTTTAAGGCCTCAATACTTGTCTCTCTAACACTTCCTTTTGGTGTCGGGATAAGTTTTATTTTGATGAAGGTCCTTGATATTGACTCTAATGTCATGAGCTTATCTGGTCTTGTTATTGCCATTGGTTCCATGGTGGATATGGGGATTATTATGACTGAGAATATATATTCTCATCTTGCAAATAATCCAAATACTTCAAAGAAGGAGCGAATTGAAATTATTGTAAAATCTGCTCGAGAGGTTGGTCCAGCGATTCTAACAGCAGTTATGACAACAATTATGACCTTCTTACCTGTTTTTGGACTTGAAGGTGCAGAAGGAAAACTCTTTGGTCCTCTGGCCTGGGCAAAGACCTTGGCCATGATTGGAGCGGTACTTGTTGCGCTCGTTCTGGTGCCTGCTTTATCAGCATTCTTGTTAAAAGGAGAGCTTAGGCCAATTGAAAAGAACAAGGTTTCAAGTACAATTCTCAAGTTCTACGAGCCAGTCTTAAATTACTTCTTAGAAAATAGAAAACTCTTTCTAGTCTTTCCAACGATTATTTTTATTATGGGAGCAATATCGTTCACTCAGATTGGAAAAGAGTTTATGCCTTCTTTAAATGAAGGAGAGATTCTTTATATGCCGGTCACAACTCCTGATGTCAGTATGTCAAAGGCGAGAGAGTTATTGGCCTATACGGATAAGAAGTTAAAGGAGCATCCACTTGTGGCCAACGCTATTGGAAAGTTGGGGAGGGCCGATACTGCTATTGATCCTGCTCCTGTGGCAATGTTTGAGACAGTCGTGAAATTAGTACCTCAAAGTGAGTGGCCAAGTGGAACATCTATTTATGATATTATGGCCGAGCTCGATCAAGAGCTTCAGGTTCCTGGGCTAGTGAATGCTTGGCTTTTTCCAATTGAAAACAGAATTGCCATGATTTCAACAGGGATTAAAACTCAAATAGGTATTAAGATCTTTGGTGATAATTTAGAGGAACTTGAAAAGATTGCGGCTAAAATTGGTAGTGAGGTAGAGAAGGTTAGTGGTGCTTATGGTGTTTATGCAGAAAAAATCACAGGTAAGCCCTATATTGAATTTGATATTGATAGAGTGGCCGCAAGTCGCTTCGGGATAAATACGGGGACGATTAATAAAATTTTGCAAACAGCAGTTGGTGGGATGAGTATTGGTCAATTCTATGATGGTAGAGAAAGATATCCAATTCGAGTTCGTTATAAGAAGGAATTAAGAGACCGTATTGATGAACTCAAAAAGGTTCTCGTTCCTAGTCCTCTAGGACAGCACGTTCCTCTTAAACAATTGGCCGACATTAAAATTGTGACGGGACCATCGGCCATTCAGTCTGAAAATGGAATGCTTCGCTCTCTGGTTCTCCTCAATGTTCAAGGACGTGATTTAATTGGATTTGTTGAGGAAGCCAAGAACCATATCGATAAGAATGTAGAATTACCAAAGGGATACTCAATTGTTTGGGCCGGGCAATATGAAAACCAGGTTCGTTCTAATAAACGATTGATGATGTTAATACCTCTGGCCTTGCTTATTAATCTTGTCATTATTTACCTAGGTATTAAAAACCTAAGGAATGCAGCCATTATTTTTAGTGCTGTTCCAATTGCTTTTTCTGGTGGCCTAATTCTTCTTTGGATTGGGGGATTCAATACTTCCGTTGCCGTATGGGTTGGTTTTATCGCCCTCTTTGGGATTGCTGTTGATGATGGTGTTGTCATGATGACCTATCTTCAAGAGGCTTTGAAGACACACCAACCAAAGAATTGGAAAGATTTAAAAGAATGCATTGTTGAGGCCGGAACCAGAAGGATTCGTCCTCTGGTCATGACAACAACGACAACTGTTGTGGCCCTTATACCTATTATGTGGTCAACAAGTACGGGAAGTGAGGTCATGAAGCCGATGGCCATTCCAACGTTAGGAGGGATGCTTGTGGAGCTCGTTACATTATTTGTCGTACCAATAGTATTTAGCTTTTTTGAACAAAGAAATATTGAAAGGAGAAAAAATGAAGAACATTTTAATCATGTTAATTAGTACACTTGTTTTAACTTCAACAGCTTTTGCGAAAGAGAGAAAGAAAATCTCACCAGAGCATGTTAGCGCAGTAACCAAGGCCTTAGAGGTTAATGAGAAATTACATATGGCCTTCTTCAAGTATGATGGAAGTGAAGTTGAAAAGTTTTCTAAGGAACTTGAGTCATCACTAGGAAGTATTTCAAATACTGAAGTCTCTAAATTACTTACTTTTGCTAAGAATAAATTAAAAGAAATTCAGTCTTCAAAGTCAAAAGAGGAGAATTATCAAAGCTATCATATCGTCTCAATGGCCCTTATTCACGTAGTGAATACATATGATATCGGTGGTGATTATA
>NZ_AUNJ01000060.1 GCF_000447775.1 Bacteriovorax sp. DB6_IX | reverse complement strand
CCAATCATTGTTCCTGCAAAAGCTCCGGCCATTGTTGTGAGAAAACTTGGTCTTCGAGAACGACTTGGTATTCCCATTTTTCGTTGAGATTGTGAGTTTCTCTTTGTCATATCTCTTTTAAAAGGTGTGGTCTTATTCTTCTTGTGGAAGAAACTTCTTGAAGCACGTCTACCAAAGGAACGCTTAAAGCGAGATCTGGCCTCGGCCACTTCTCCCAAAGTCATCATAAGAATCAAGAATATTGCGATATATTTCATACTATCTCCATCTATTTGAGGGGACAGCATACTATATTTACTTGAAATCAGACAAGTTTAGAAGAAAAAGGCCAGATAACATACTGTTATCTGGCGACGTGGAGAGGGCTAGTAGCTTTCTATCAGCTGACTATTTGTAAATCTGGATTCCTTCCAAGATTTGAGGTGGGATTTTGCCTTGGCCAGAAGGTGCTCAAAGACTTCTAGTGGTTGCGCGCCAAAGGCATTGATGTTGAGATTAAATCTCTGTGAGCGAATCAGGAGACAGCCCTGATAGCCTTTTTTTGACGAAGTAAAGTTCAAGTCAATAAAGCTGTGCATCGGGCAAGATTCATAGAGGTTTAGTAACTCTTGCTTGATGGCAATTGCATCTGTTTCAGAAAGTGTTAGACCAAAGGCCTGTACTAATTGAGTTTTTGTCTCCATTCTAAATCTCCGCGATAGACTTTCCATATGATTGAGAGACTTTGTGTCTCGAGATTTCTTGGTGCTCAGAGTCCTCTTTGCAATCAATACAAAGTGTGGCCGTTGGTCTGGCGAGAAGTCGACGGTATGAGATTTCACCATCACACTCTTCACAGATTCCAAATTCTCCAAGCTTTATTTTAAGCAGAGAGTTGTTGATCTTTTTGAGATAACTTGTTCTACGATTGAGAAATCGAAAACCATCAGAATGAAGACTTGAGCTAGTTGCAGAATCGACCACATCACTCGTTTCATCAGAAGAGATCGCTAAGTCCTTTATTGCACTATAAGAGTTCTGGATATCCTCTTTTTGTTCAAGTAGAATCTTCTTAAGCTGAAGAATTTTATTTTCATCAAGGGATAAGTTTTCATTTGTCATGTTCCTCGTCCTCCTGATAATAATTCTCGGCGATTTTTATTTTTAGGTAAAATCGTTTTACTTTGAGATATAATTAGGAAAAAGTTAACTATATTTGAGGTATAATATTAAAGGAATAGAGAGAGTTTTATGAAATTAGCCATCCTATCAAGATCATCAAAAATCTACAGTACTAAGAGATTACTCGAGGCCGCAAAGTCACGAGGTCACAAAGTTCAAGTTCTTGATACTCTTCAGTTTGCACTTGATTTAGAAGAAGAGTCTCCTGATCTCTACTACAAACGAAAGAGACTTTCTCATTATGATGCCATCATCCCAAGAATTGGGACATCTGTTACTTATTATGGAACAGCAGTTGTAAGACAGTTTCAACAGATGGATGTCTTTAGTCCTAGCTCGGCCGATGGAATTATTAACTCACGTGATAAACTAAGAAGTTTTCAAATCTTAAGTCGTCATAAAATCGGTATTCCTGCAACGACATTTGTTAGAGATAAACAAGATGTTCTCCCTGCTATTGAAAGAGTTGGTGGGGTACCAATTATTATTAAACTAATTGAAGGAACACAAGGTATTGGTGTTCTTCTCGCATACACTCTTGAATCGGCCTTATCTATTATCGAGCTTTTCCAAAGCCAAAAGCAGAATATTCTTATTCAGAAATTCGTTGCTGAGAGTAAGGGAAAAGATATTAGAGCAATTGTTGTCGGTGACCAAGTTGTCGCTTCAATGAGAAGAGTCGCTCAAGGTCAAGAATTTAGAAGTAATGTTCACCGTGGTGGAAAGACTGAAAAAATCCAACTTGATCCGGCCTATGAAGAGATGGCAATTAAGGCCGCCAAAATTATGGGACTCGGAATCGCCGGTGTTGATATGTTAGAAAGTAAGGATGGGCCTCAGATTATGGAGATTAACTCATCTCCAGGACTTGAAGGAATTGAAGCTTGTACGAAAATTGATGTGGCCGGTGCCATGATTGATTATATTGATTCAAAAGTTGGTCACCCAGAAATTGACTTAAGAGAGAGACTCTCTGTTAGTAAGGGATATGGAATTGCTGAAATTGTAATTCCTAAAGGATCTGAGTTTGTTGGTCGAACAATTTTTGAAACGATGGTTGAGGATCGCAACCTCAATGCGCTGACTCTTCACCGTGGGGGAAAAGTGATTCCTAACCCTAAACTTGAAAGAGAGCTCAAGGCCAAGGATAAAGTACTATGCTTTGGAAAGATGGAGCTTATGCGCGATCTGATTCCTGAAAAAGTCAGAAAGAGAAGAAAGCCAAAACCTAAGAGACTTAAGGTTTCTGATATTAAGAAGGCCACTGAAGGTGAAAACTAAGAAAGATCCTGATGTTCTCGTTATTGGCGGGACTAGGATAAAAAGAGGAGAGAGAAAGAAACTTCAGCTAGAGGTTTCGACTCTCTTTGACTACACAGAGCTTAAGATTCCTGTGGAAGTTATCCGAGGAAAAGAAAAAGGGCCTGTCCTATTCATTAGTGGGGCAATTCATGGTGATGAAATCAACGGTGTTGAGATCGTTCGCCGAATTCTTAAACGCAAGATTCTTTCAAAGATCAAGGGAACACTGATTCTCGTTCCTGTTGTTAATATTTTTGGATTTAATAATAAAAGTCGCTATCTTCCTGATCGAAAGGATCTTAACCGTTCTTTTCCTGGAACAAAGAAGGGCTCACTCGCATCCCAGATGGCCTATATTTTTATGAAGGAAATTGTTTCTAAGTGTACCCACGGAATTGATCTCCATACTGCGGCCGTACATAGAACGAATTATCCTCAGATTAGAGCAAGCTTAGATGATAATATTGAAACAGAAGAGCTTGCCAAAGAATTTGGTGCCCCAGTTATTATAAACTCTAAACTTCGAGACGGCTCTCTTAGAGAAGCTGCGAGAAAGAGAAATGTTCGTATTCTTCTCTTTGAAGGTGGACAGGCCCTGCGATTCGAGGAAAATGTCATCCAAGTTGGACTTAAAGGCTGTCTTCGAGTCATGAAGAAAATCGGCATGATCACTTCTCGTGACAAGTACCAGAGAAAACCTGCTTTCATTGCCAACTCAAGCTATTGGGTCAGAGCTCCGCATGGGGGAACTTTTAGTGCGAAGGTTAAAATTGGAAACTACGTCGAAGAAGGGGATACGCTAGCTGTTATCGCAGATTTATTCGGCTCATCTCGAGTTGAGGTCGTTGCTGAAAAGTCTGGAATCGTAGTTGGAGCAAACTTACTTCCACTTGTCACAAGAGGAGATGCTATGTTCCACATCGCAAACTTTGATGAGAGTAAGAAAGTTATCAAGGCCGTTGAAGATTATTTTGAAGATTAGTCTGGGAGTTATCTGATCCCCTAACTTACAGCTGTCTAAAGTTTCGACAATTCTCACGTCTATAAGTGCTATTTATTGGCTTCAAATTTGCAACTAAGTTCTTAGTTTAATTATAGGAACTTAGATGACGATTACTTTTAAAAGGACATTTATCTTCATTTTCATCTCTTTATTAGGGCTAAGCTCGTGTCAAAAAGAGAAGGAAGTTGTCGTGCAAAAAGAAGAGACTTTAACGATTGCTTCGCAGGGGTCTGGTGGAGGAGTTATCGATGGAGGTGGCTCTGATCAAGAATATACGACTCGTGAGTTCTTTGATTTTACGTTAAAACAAGTTTATAGAAATTTAAAATCTCGTAATCATTATGAGAATATCCTTCTGCTGGCCAATAGTAAGAGAATGGTCGAGTTTGAACCAGGAAATCACGTCTATCAAAATCAGAAACCATTACTAGATGAAGTCGGAAACTTCTTTGATATCATCACTCAGGACTTTCATCGTTTTGCATACTTCAATAGAAAGTCTTGTGAGATTATGGGAATAGAGAAGTTTCTAGAAAAGAATACTTATTATCGCTTTGATTTAAGAGGGAGTACGTGTGGGGAGATCTTTCCGATCCAAAATATTCCTCTGACAACTATTTTAGAATTTGAAGATATTGAAGTTAAGAATCAGTGTTTTGACCATTATGGAAATGAGAGAATCGCATCTGTATCTAATTTCACAATAACAGCAAAAATCTGTCTTTCTTGGTCTAAGTTTAGTCAGTTACATAAGGCCGACCTTGAGTTGAATCTTATGAAGATAATCGTTCATGAATTAGTCCACAAGATGGGAGTTAAGGAAGAAGTCTTTGCGATAGCAGTTGAAAATTACATCGTCGATAATTATTCAAGATTAAAAGATGAAAGTGAAGAGTACAAAAGTCAACACGCCAGAGCTAGAAGTGAGATAATTAGATTTATTCATGAGAAAGATGTTTATATAGCTTCGTTATTAGAGAATATGTCAGATCTCTTTGATATTAGTT
>NZ_AUNJ01000059.1 GCF_000447775.1 Bacteriovorax sp. DB6_IX | reverse complement strand
CTGAAATATCATCAAAACTCTTACCTGAAAAAGAAATACTTCCTTCCGTTTTCTTCTCTAAGTTCATAAGTGTCTTGGCCAAGGTACTTTTTCCACAACCAGACTCACCAACAATTCCTAGTGTTGTTCTTGGAGCGAGAGTGAAAGAGACATTGTTAAGTGCCTTAACAAGTTGGTCTTTTCCTTTGACTTGATAGAACTTTTTGAGATTTTCTACAACTAATGTTTCATTCATAATATTTGCCATTTCGTTTCTTTATTTTAAGTTATCCACTATTTCTTTTCTAAAGGGTAGTGACACCTATAAACTCTATCTGTGGCCTTTTCTAATA
>NZ_AUNJ01000058.1 GCF_000447775.1 Bacteriovorax sp. DB6_IX | reverse complement strand
GAAAGACATTGTGACCAATCTCTTTAAGAAGAAGGCAATCTCTAAGAATCATTCTCTCTCTAGTCCCAGAGCTTTCTGTGGGACACACGTAGAGGATATTTTGTTGATTCCTAAAAATATTAATCACAGTTTATCGTTACCTTTCTTATAATCGATTATTGAGGCCTTTACCGAACCAATTTTAATTTTCGCTTCAAGCTTAAGTGGCACTCTTCTTTCATCAGCGCTTAGCCAGAAGATAATGTCACCACTCTTTTTAAGAACACCAGGGTACTTTGTTTCTGCCTTGATCTTATGGGCCTTAACTTGCTTTCCGAGAAAATCTATTTCATCAGTCTTTTCAACAACAGCGCTGAAAAGCCAAACCTTTGTTTCTAGTAATCACAGGAAACTCTATCTTCTTTCCAACAGAAAGAGGTAGTCCTCTTAAAAACTGGATGGCCGAAAAAGAGTCCATAAAATACTTTGGTGTGTAGGCAGACTTTTCTTGTTTCTTAGTCTTTCCCTTCTTTAATCGGTTATACCAGAAATAAGTTTTTAGTTCTTCATGATCAAAGAGTTGAAGATCATCAACACTCTGCCCCGACTCTCTTTGCTTTAAAACATACTTAACTGGCAAGTGAGTTTCTTTAGAGATATACGTATCAAGAACATCCTTGAGCTTATAAATATTTTCAAAGTATTCTGCCGATTCAATTGTTGCACGATAACCAATAACATCTTGGCCACCAATTTCAAGATCACCAACAGTCTCTATTGTTGCTACACCTGCATTAAATAACGTCCAAGAAACTTGGAGCGAGATCTTTTCGCCAGGTCTTGTAATAGGTTGGTACTGATCCCAAAACTTCTTATACTTGTTGTACTTAATAAAAGACTTTGGATAATCCTTGGCCTCTTGAGGATTTTTCTTAGGAGCTAGAACAACTTTTGACTCAGTATGACTCTGAGTCGTGCCCTTAACAACTTTTTCTTTTCTTGCCCGATTTAGACTTCTTTGCTTTCTTAGAAGTTTTAGCTACCTTCTTATTTTTTATAGTATGCGCTGGTTTCTTGAGATCTTTCTTTTCTTTAACTTCAATAGGAGAAGAGACTTCTTCATTTGTCGATTTCTTCTTTGTAATGAACTTATCAAACTTCTTATCATCAAGATTAAAAACCTCTACGAGGTCACCCTTGTCACCATTTGTTTCAACAATATTCTTAGCAGCACATCCAACTAAAGTGAGTAAAAGGCAGCTATAAAGCAAGGTCTTCTTATTCATTCATTACCTAATCGTTAATAAATTACCTGAGCAACCAGGTCTTTTATCTCTTTCTCTCCAGAGAGAAATTTTACACTAATCTCTACGTAGTAAATATTAGCACTTTCACTAACTCTACGTAACTTAACGATATCTTTTTCCGTCGTTAGGACAATTGCATTTTCATCTTTAGCCTGCTTAATAATCGGCGCAAGCTCTTCTTCTGTATAAAAGTGGTGATCTGGAAATTGATAAGTATCAATAATTTCAGCGCCTTGAGACTTCACTAACTCATAGAAAGACTTTGGAGATGCGACTCCAGAGACACAGATAACCTTTTTCTCATTGAGATCCTCTGCACTCATCACCTCTGTATAATTAATATCCTTAATTTTTCCAGGGGCATAACAAAAGGATGCAATAGGAGTATTAGGTTTTGAATATTTAATAACAAAATCTCTCAATTCCTGAAGCTTTTCCTCAGATACTATATCTGCACGTCCTAGGATAATAGCATCGGCATCTTTAAGGGCCGTCATCCCCTCTCTTAAATATCCAAGAGGTGGGGCCTTATATTTTTCAATTGAAAGTTGAGAGTCAAAAAGAACTAAGTTGAGTTTACGATCAATTTGTAAGTGTTGGTGACCATCATCGAGTAGAACAACATCAGGACTTTCTAAATCAAAGTAATGTTTTAAGTTATCACTTCTTTTCTTACCAACGACAACACTAGCGTCCTTCATCCCACGACAAAGAACAAGTGCCTCATCACCGAAGTCATAAGGATTATGCCCAATCATTTTTCCAGTGCGAATAATGCCACTGCTATGTTCGAGATTCCCCTTATACCCACGTGTGAGCACCATCACTTTCTTATTTTGTTCGTTTAAATAATTTCCAAGCCAAAGAGTAAATGGTGTTTTTCCAGTACCACCAAGTGTTAAGTTACCAATACTAATAATAGGTACTTTAAATTGGTTCTGTTCTAGAACTCCAACATCATAGAAAAACCTTCTCATCCAATAAATAAACTCCCATAACTTGCTTATAGGTGCTGTTAAAAAGAATAAGAATGATAAAAAATTACTTTTCATATGACTCACTTATTTTCTTCGACATATATTCAGGAATACTAATATCCTCTCCACTAATTGTTTTCACAGTCGTAGCGAGAGTATCCATCACTTCATTATAGTGTTCATGGTTTTCAAATAACCTTAAGGCCCTCTTTAAAATATTGTACTCTGTAACATAAGGAGTCACTAGTTCGGGAAAGACTTCCTTATTGTGGACAATATTGGCCAGAGAAATAAAACCCTTATATTTTACGAATTGATAGAAGATATACTCATTCAATAAACTCCCTGTATAACCAACAATTGTTGGAACCTCGTACAGAGCACAAGCAAGGGTCACAGTTCCACTCGCAGCTAAGCAGATATCTGCTTCCTTAAGAGCGACTGTCAATTCATCATTGGTATATTCTTTATCAAAAACTTTTGCATAAGGTTCATAACCATGAACTGAAACACTTGAAGATTTAACAATTGAAACCTTCACATTGAACTTCTCTTTAAGCTTCTTGGCCACACTCACATAGTTCGGTAATAATCCAAAGACTTCGAAGTTTCGGCTTCCCGGAAGCAGCAGAAGGTTGACCTCATCTTTTTCAAGATCCTTTTTTTGTCTAAAAAAGCCTTTGAGATCTTCTTCATAATGATCAAGAAGAGGATGGCGAATTGAGATGGCCTTACTAACCCCTCGATCCATAAACCATTTTTTTTCAAAAGGAATAATGCAAAAAAGAGTATCAACACATTTTTCTAAAACCTTCGCTCGCCACTCTTTCCATGCCCAGGCCTGAGGGGCCACATAGTAAAGTATCTTCACGCCTTTTTTCTCAAGTCGTCTTGCGAGTTTTAAATTAAAGGTTTGATAGTCGATAAGAATCGCAGTTTTACACCCTCGGCGCTCAACTTCATCTTCAATTCTTTTTAGCGCTTTATAGTAATAAGGTATTTTCTTTATTGCCTCTGAGATTCCCCATGTTGAAAAATCTTTAAGATGATAAATTAACTCTAGGCCCTCTCTTTCAAGCTCGTCTCCACCAACACCGAAGAATTTCACATCAGGTTGTAAGTTTCTTAGTTGAGAAAAAAAACTCAAACCATGTTCTTCACCTGACTTTTCTCCTGCAATGAGTAGACAACTTTTCATGATAGAGATAGCTCCTCTCCAGAGTCTAAAGCTTTATTTACAAGATCAACCAATCTCAGGGCCTTTATCCCATCATCAAGACTCACAAAGATATCGCTTCCATTTAGAATGGAATCATAGAACTTCTCTTGCTCAATAAGGAGATGATCTCTTCTTTCGTAAGAAATTTCTTTTATCTCTTGTTCCTTACCATCTTCAAATTTATTTGAAACATAGGCCTTTAGCTCAAAGAGATCAACTCTAAGAATTCCCTTTGGCCCAGTAAACTGAATACTTCTTTCAACCTTAACATCATTTCTTGAGTTTTCGATTGTCACCATTTTATTTGGATATTTTAATACGGCCTTAGCATGATCCCATTTATCAGTGATAACTTTTGCACCAACTGCTTGAACTGTTTGTGGGTCTCCACAGAACATTCTCACAAGATCAATATCGTGAATCATAAGGTCTTCCACAACACCGACGTCTGCCGCACGTCCTTTAAAAGGCGAGTTTCTTACGACGGTGACAAGTGAAGCATGATCAACAATCTCACGATAATCTGAGATTTGTTCCCAGAACTGATGACATCTCTCACTATGCCCTACTTGAAAAACAATATCCTTATCCTTTGCCAATGCGACAAGCTCTTGTGCTTGCTCCATTGTTGCCGTGACGGGCTTTTCACAGAAGACGTGCTTATTATTTTCTAAGAGTTGCTTGGCCACAGCAAAGTGATAAGAAGTTGGAGTCACAACAACTCCTGCATCAATCTCATCAATCACTTCGTTTAAATCTCCTAGAATTCTAGTATCAGGAAAACTTTCCCTTGCTAACTCTCGGGACTTTTCACTTGGATCAACGATGGCGACAAGCTCAGAACTTTCTAATGCCTGTGCCTTCTGTGCGTGCCACTTACCTAAATGTCCATAACCGATTAAGGCAACTCTTACTTTACTCATTTTCTATCCTAGATGAATGGAGCAATTCCAACTTCACTCTTTCTAATATCAGCTCTCATTTCTTGAACAAGAGGATTGTCTTTATAATCAACCATAAGCTCTTCGTGATCTACGAAAGCTCTAGGTGAAAGAACTGATGATTCCATCGTACGATAGAAATCAACGAACTCACTAATGACTGGCTTCTCATATCCTTGTCTTCTCAGACCGATAATATTGATTCCTTTTAGACGAACTCTATTTCCATATCCTGTGCAGAAAATTGGGATATCTCTATCAATTGCCGAAGCACCACCAAGATAAGCACCTCTTCCTAATGATACGAATTGAGATATATTTGTTCCTCCACCAATGATAACTCTATCACCAATCTTAACGTGACCGGCAAGGTTAACAGAGTTGGCCATAATGACATTATCTCCTACGACAGCATCGTGTCCTAGGTGAACATGGGCCATAAGAAGACAGTTACTTCCAAGAGAAGTTTTCTTTCTATCTTTCATTGTTCCACGGTGAATTGAAACATACTCTCTAAGAACATTATTATCACCAATCTCAACTTCAGTTGGCTCACCTTTGTAAGATGTATCTTGAGGTTCTGCGCCGATTGAACAGTATTGGAAAATATCGTTATTCTTACCAATCGTTGTATGACCTTCGATAATGGTATGTGATCTCACCTTAGTATTGTCACCTATAACAACATTTGGGCCAATAATTGAGTAAGCACCAACACTTACATTTTCACCTAACTTTGCTCCTTCATGAACAAGGGCAGTAGGATGAATATTTAATTCCATTTTTACTCCTTAAATAACCTTGAAAGTCGCGAAGACAGAACATTCACTCACAAGTTCACCTTCGTGAAAGACTTTACAGTCATTTTGTAAGAATCCTTTTCTCATTTTTGTGCAAGTCGCTTCAATATCCAGTTCCATATTAGGATAAACCGGTTTTCTAAACTTAGCGTTATCAATTGAGACAAGCATGACTTCAAAGTTTCTTTCTTCTAAATCATCATAAAGAAGTTTCAATCCAAATGATGTAAATTGTGCCATCATCTCAACTTGAGTCACTCCAGGGAAAATTGGGTTTCCAGGAAAGTGTCCTTCAAAAATTGGATGCTCAGGCTTTGTTGTGTACTTCCCTTTCACGAGTGTTCCAACCAAGTCCTTAGGAGCTTCAATTGTTTCACTTGCTGGGATAATATCGACAACTTCATCTACAAATAGAAATGGTTCCCTATGTGGGAGAATTGCCATAACTTCTTCTTTACTTAGTTTCATGTATTCCTCTCTTAATACAAATCCTACGACTACTTCTTTAATGAGTTCTTTCTGATAAAGGCTAGGCCACGTAACCACTCGGCCAATGGTCTTGCAGGATACCCTGCTAATTTTTCACCATCACCCCAATTAGATGTTACAGCGGCGGCCCCTGCCACCTGAACTCCTGTTCCAACTTCAACTCCATCAGCAATTGCGGCCTTCCCACCAAAAACACTGAAAGGACCAACCTTAGAACTTCCGGCCATTCCTACTTGACCACAGAGCACAACACCTGGCCCTAATTCTACATTGTGTCCAATTTGTACAAGGTTATCGATTTTTGCTCCATCTCCAATCAGAGTTGGCGTAAACGTTCCTTGATCAATTGATGTGTTTGACCCAATTTCTACATGATGCCCAATCTTAACTCCTCCAAAATGCCACACTTTATGATGAACTCCATCGGCGTAGTTATATCCAAAACCATCAGAGCCAATGGCCACTCCAGCATGGATTCGACATGATTCACCAATTTCAGTGTAGGGATAGATCGTAACATTAGGAAAGACCACAGTATTCTTGCCAATTTTTACATTTGGTAAAATTGTAACTCCTGGCATGATTGTTACATCCTCTTCGATAATAACATCTTCTCCAACAAAGACATTCTCACCTATTTTTGCAGAAGGATGAATTGAAGCACTTCCCATTTTACGACCGTCAACCTGAAGGTTTAAGATCTCATATTTTAACTTATAAAAAGGTTCTGAAACCTTAGACATTGTCAAAGGAAGGTTCCCCGTTAAAAGAACGGCCCTTGCCTTGGACTTCAACTCGTCTTGTTGTTCACTCTCCAGTCCATCGTAGAATTTCTTATTTACGACAAGAACTTCGGAACCATCAACATCACCACAAGCAAGATAGTCCGTAAGAAACTTCTTCGCTCCAATAAATAGCAATGAATTTTTTTGAAAAAACTTTGTGTTAGAAATTGTCGAAACAACTTCCGAGGACTCCCCAGAAATTAGTTCTAAGGATTTATCTAGTGAACAAAGGTCTGTAATGCTAACCATATACATGCCCTCCTCAAATACATAAGGGGAACCCTATAGTTCCCCCTATTTTTTTATACTCTTTAAAGAATATTACTTATTTTTTTTATCGTAAGCCTTAATTACATCATCAGTAATGTCAGTAACAGACTTAACATAAAGAAGTGGAGTTGTTCCCGACTCGTAAGTAAAATCGAATCCCTTCGCTTTAGAAACTTCTTCAACTACCTTTCTAATTTTATTTAGAATTGGCTGCTTAAATTTCTGCTCCATCTTCTGCATTTCACCTTGGTAACGTTGCATTTTCTGTTGAAGAGCAATGAACTTACCTTGCAGCTCTTGTTGCTTCTTAGCTTTTGTTTTGTCATTCATAACAACAGCTTGCTTTTCGAAATCTTTTCTAGCTTTAACAAGCGCTTGTTCTTCTTTTCTAATCTCGCTTTGCTTCTTTTCAAATTCTTTCTTTAACTTTCCTCTGATTGACCCAGATTCTTTAATCGTTACAAGAACTTTTTGAACATCTACTTTCCCCATTTTTACGGCCATGGCCTGAGTCGAGAAAATTAGTGTGAATGCAATTAAAAGATTTTTCATATCAAACTCCCTGATATTCTAGAACAACTGTCCTATGTCAAAATGAAATTTACTACTCTTTTCGTCATTGTCTGGGTTAATTGGAAACCCAAACTCAAATCTTAGAACACCAATTGGAGAGAACCATCTAAATCCAAATCCATAGTCCATATAGATTTTTCCGATATCTTCAATATCTGCTGCAGTCCCCATGTCATAGAAGAGAACCCATTTAAGTCCAGCTTCTCTTGCAAGAGGGTGTTCAATTTCAAGTGTTGTATAAGCTGTAAAATCAGCTCCAGAGTTAAACTCTACTTCTTCGTCTTTGTTTCCATCATCATTAGAATCAACAAGAACCTTCTTCTTTGGACCAATATCTTCGATATTAAATCCTCTTAGGTTTCTTGCACCACCAAGTGAGAAAAGCTCGTTACGTGGAATCTTCTCACCATTGATTTGCTCAATTCTGGCTGTATAAAATCTTGATCTAAAGACAAGATCTCCAACAAGAGTTTTAAAGTATCTTGTATCAATCTCATTCTTCCACCACTTCTTATCTCCACCAACACCAGCGTATTGAGTTGCGATATTAAAGTAGTAACCTTTTGTTGGCTCAAATCTGTGATTTCTTCTATCTCTAATAAGAGCTAGTCTTACAGATGAAGTTACACCATTTTCAGCTTCTGGATCAATTGTCTCATCTTCAATATTTGAGAGCTTTGTCTCTTCAAGCTTATAAGTTGTAAATAGTCTTGTGTAATCAAAAATAGGATAACCAATACGAGCAGCAAAACCTTGCTTTTCATAGTCATAAGCTGAAAGCTGTTGGTTTTCATTCTTAAAGATCTCTCCACCTGTCGTCCACTTCGTATCCATGAAGTATGGTTCAGTGAAAGAAAGTGAGAATGACTTTTGCTCTTTCGCTAAGTTCGTTGTGAATGATAGCTGCTGCCCAAGTCCTCTAAAGTTATTCTGAGAAATTGAAGCTTGGAAGAATCCACCTGTTGCTGTTGAATAACCAGCACCAAGAGAGATTTGACCAGTACTCTTTTCTTTTACAGAAATTTCAACATCAAGAACATCATCTCGTCCTGTTGGTGAAACCGTATTGAAGATAACACTTCCTGGCTCAAAGAAACCAAGACGGTTAACATTTTCTTTTGATTCTCTTAAACCAGATCCAGAATACTTCGTTCCTTCCTTAATTCTAAGTTCACGACGAATAACCTTATCTCTAGTTTTTGTATTTCCCTTAATTGTAATACGTCCAAAGCTAGCCAATTTCCCTTTTTCAAAAGAGTAATCAATATCAACTTTATTCTCACCAGGAACGACATTAAGATTTCTTAAAACGTTAGCAAAGGCATAACCTTCATCTTGGTAAGTTTCAGTTAATTTTTGGATATCTTTTCTAAGAAGTTCTTCTGAGTAAACATCACCAGATTTAAGTTGAAGTTTTTCTGTCAACTCACCATCAGTAAAGAGAACCTCTCCCTTAAAAGTAATGTCTCGAACAGAGAACTTAGGACCTTCGTTAACTTTCATTGTTACGAATACCCATTTCTTATCTTCAGAGATTGTCACATCAGGCGTTCCAATATTAACTCTGAGATAACCTTTAGTACGGTAGAAGTACTTAAGCCTTTCAACATCTGTCTTAAAACTCATCTCTTTAAAGTTTCCAGAACCAGACATAAATGAGAAAAGACTCTCCTCACGTGTCTCCATGATTCCTTTAAGCTCATCATCAGAGAAGGCCTGGTTCCCTAGGAAAGTAACTTTCTTAACTCGAACCTTATCAAATTCTTTGATCTTAAAAATAAGATCCACGTTTTCTTGATTTACTTTTTTAAGAGTGTAATCAACAGAGGCCAGGTAGAACCCCTTTTCCTCGTATTGCTTTAAGATTGACTTAACATCAGACTTGATTGTGTTTACGTCAAGGATCGCATACTCACGAGACTTGATTTGAGAAGTCAGGTCATCACGATCGATCTCGTCATTTCCTTGGAAA
>NZ_AUNJ01000057.1 GCF_000447775.1 Bacteriovorax sp. DB6_IX | reverse complement strand
TCTAAGCTAAGTATTTAAATTTACATATCTAAAGAAGAGGGACGTAAGTCCCTCTTTTTCTTTATAAAGCGCCAAATGTTGGCTAAATTTTAAAACTTCTTACACAATTTAAAGAAAAAAACTTCGACGTAATATCAGGCGATTGAAGAGCATTCGATCAAGAATAAGTAAAGAAAACACAAATATCACCGACAAATGTCAAAACATATTAAACTTTATAAAAGCCAGCGAGGGACTTTTTATAAAGGGGCAAGGCATATGACTGAACTGGAATTTGATTTAACGATTTTTGAAGAACTACTAGAGCAGGCGACAGAGCAAAAAG
>NZ_AUNJ01000056.1 GCF_000447775.1 Bacteriovorax sp. DB6_IX | reverse complement strand
TTACTTTTTCCTAAAGTCGTTAATATTCACTCTTTAACAAGTTATATCTTTTTCTTTTCAATTGCCTGTGCCTTCACAGTTCACTTCGTCATTGATCTAAAACATAAAATATTACCAAATGGCGTTACCTTATATTTGGCGTTACTTTTTCTTATTCAGTCCTTTTTTTCAAAACCATTTGAGTTTTGGTTCTTTGGACTCCTTATTGGCTTCGGTTTCCCTGCT
>NZ_AUNJ01000055.1 GCF_000447775.1 Bacteriovorax sp. DB6_IX | reverse complement strand
TGTAAGGATATTCAGTTGAAAAAATCACAAAGTACATTCATGGCATGGGTGACACGTATGCCATTAATAAAACGCTGGGCATTAATGCACTGCTTTCAAGAAGAAAATGTTTCAGAACATTCTCATCAGGTTGCGGTAATAGCTCACTTATTAACTGTCATTAAAAACAAACGATATGGCGGTAACTTAAATCCAGAAAAAGCTGCAGTTACCGCCATTTATCATGAAATATCAGAAACAAAACTTCAGGATATAAATTCAAAAACCAAGTACCACAGCCCTGAATTTACAGCAGCATTTAAAAAACTTGAAGATATTGCAGAAAAAGAATGTTTAGAAACATTACCAGAGGATTTACGTAATGAGTTCTCAGATTTACTTGTTCAAAAAAATGTAGACGCTGAATATAAAGCGATTGTAAAAGCAGCAGATATTCTATCAGCTTATATAAAGACTCTAAACGAACTTCGATTTAACAATGATGAATTTTTACATGTCAAAAAAGGACTTGATCCAAAAATTAAAAGACTTATTACTGAAATGCCTGAAGTAAAAGATTTTATGGATGTATTTTGTGATAGTTGCACTACTACGTTTGACAAAATATCAGGATAAATAATACCTCTCGGTATCTATAGAGTTTTAAAAAAAAGCAGAATCTGTAATCACGCATAACTTCATCACACATGCGTTATCAATATGAGTAACGTATGTAAAATGTGTTTTAACTCAAACTTTTACATAAAATCAACACATCAAAATTTACATACAACGCCAAGTTTGGTAACGTAAAATTGTAAAGGTTATCGTCACCTAGCCCGACTCAAGGCAAAGACGATAGTTTTGAATAGACAAAGTAATCACTTTTCAGTGGCATTTTGCATGAGAGTCGCATAGCAAACTTCAATGCTGCACTACGACCAAGGTGAAACTATGTCTAAAAACCATTCATTACCTCAAATTTCTCCATCCGACATCTTTAAGTTAAAAGCAAAACAATTTTCATTGTTAATAACCAAAATATCAGGTTTTAGTAATATACCGTCAAAAAAAAGGTATGATTGGTTAGCTCATGCTCTAGGTTATAAAGACCACAATGATTTATTACACTCTAATTATCTTAGAAGAATTACTGATAACCGTAATATCCTAAATATTTTTAGTAATAAAAAACAACGAGAAGACATAATTAATATTTTCTGCTCTAACCTTCCTGACGTATCAAAGAAACATATAAGTGATGCTACTATTTTAATGGCTATTATAGAAAAGCCAGAATATAAAAAGTTACTATTTTCACTAATACATAGTGGAATTAGATACCCCTCAATTTCTGGGTTAATTACACCTAAAAATAATAAAATAATCACATATAAATTAAACATCCCAAGAATAAAATCAGCACACCAAAGCCTACCAAATAACACCATCAACAAAAACCATATATTTTCGTTTTCAAAATTTCGTGAAGATTATGTTAAAAACACATTATCAGAAAACTTAACGACAAATAAATGAAATATAGATTTGGTGAAATGGGAAATAAAAAAGTATCTATCGGAAACTTATCCGCAAAAATAATAAGTGGGAAAAACATAAGTATCGGTGATAAAAGTGCACTTGGTGAATTAATTAAATATTTAAAAAAAGAGAATAAAAGTAAATTAATAACAACCAACTTTGATGATGTTGAATTTCTTAAATTTCTGAAATATTTATCTACGATTAAAACGACAAAACGCCGATATCAAATTTCTGTTGCAGTAAGACGCCTTATTGCTGAAG
>NZ_AUNJ01000054.1 GCF_000447775.1 Bacteriovorax sp. DB6_IX | reverse complement strand
ATCTCTTCTATTGTACTGATATTATAGGGGCATTACAATAGCGGAAGCTATATTCTCTTTAGGAACATCATGCTTTCAAAATGCTTTGTCGAGGGAAAGAAATCAACGAGAAATAGTCTTTCAATTTGATACTCATTTTGCAGATTTTTGATATCTCTTGCGAGTGTCTGTGGATTACAACTAACATAGATAATTCTTGCGGTTTATAATGCTTAGTAAAAAGCTCAAGCTCTTTGAAGCCACTCCTTGGCGGGTCTACCATAAGAAGATCTGGTTGTTTACTTGTCTCAATTTTAAGTAATTCCAGTGAGTTATCTTTGAAAAGATCCACTCTCTTATATCTTTGATGATTATTTCTGAGATTTATAAACTTCTCTGGAGTCGCATCGACTACCAAAGTTTCCATTTCAAGATTTGCAGTGAGATTACCATTTCCTCCAAAGAGGTCGAGGCAAAACTTATTTTTGAATTCTATCTCTTTAAACTTTTATCAATTTGTTTTAACAGCTTTTGATTCATAGGCTCATTGACCTGTGAAAAACCTGAAGAAGCGTATCTTTGATTCGCAACAATATCGACCTTAGAATTGCGGTGGTATATCTCGATGTGGCCTTCTTTTTTACTTTTGTGAGAGTCATCCAATGCTTGTTTTCATAGAGACTAGAAACAGCTCTCTTAACTTCTGGGGCGGGAAGGAGGCAGTTTGGAACCTCTAAAATATTGCGTGTCCCCTGAGAGCGAAACCCAATTTTCTTACTATTTGTAGAGTAGTGAAGTTGAACACGATTCCGGTACGAAAATCTATCATCGGCACTGAGTATTTCTAATTTGTCACTGATTTGAACTCGGTGTTGTCTTTCGAAGATATCGATCATCGATTTGGTTTTAAAATCAATTTCCGAGGCATAATCCATATGAAGGTAGTCACATCCTCCACATTCAGAATAGTGTGGGCAGTCCGGATCAATTCTTAATTCACTTTTTTTATTGAGTTCTACGAGGCTAGCAAAGGAGACTTTCTTCTTAGATGAGTTTATTCTAGCAATTCCTTCTTCACCTGGTAGAGTTTTTGGGATAAATACTATTTCACCGTTTTCTTTACTGACTCCTTGACCTAAAGAGTCAAGTGATTGGACTTTAAACTGGACTGTTTTACTTTTATTATTCTCTTTCATAGGAAAAATCTTACAAATATCTCTTAAGTTAATTTAATAATATCATTAATATATGGCCAAAATTTTACATAAACTTTCATTTCTCTTAGAACTTTTCTTCAATGGAAGTTTTATACTTATATATTCACTTTATACCAATGGAAAAATTCCAGCTACATGGAATGAAAAGTTTATTGGCAATACTCTAGATTTAATCGTTTGGCTGGTTCCAGCAATTATTGGTTTGAGTGTTATTAGTAATATCTTTGAATCAAAAAACCCAGAAGATTATTTAAGAAAATATTCTTTCTCTCTCCTTGTGTTTATTCCGACATTAATTACTTGGGGAGATATGGAATTTACATTCTTACTTGCTGCTGCTCATTTACTTTCTACAGTTCTCTCCCTTTATGATGAGGATGCTATTCCAAAGAAAAAAGATGAAGTAGAGGAAAGTAAGTTTGCAAGCTTGTTGAAACATATTCGTTTAAGCTCAGCTCAGCTCGTTCTTCTTTCTTTCTTAGGTGTAATCCTTTTGGGAACTTTTATTCTTATGCTTCCTGTCTCGGCAGCTGAAGGAAAGACAATTGGATTTGTCGACGCTCTTTTTACGGCAACTTCAGCGACCTGTGTAACGGGTCTTTCAACTTTAAGCTTGAACGAATACTTTAGCGTCTTTGGTCAGGTTGTCGTTCTCGTTCTTATTCAAATAGGTGGTCTCTCGATCATGACTTTATATTCTTCGATGGCAATTTTACTTGGTCGTTCTATGCGGATGAAAGATAGAATCATCATGCAGGATTTACTTGATGTTTCTTCACTAGAAGAGCTCTTTGCCATGATTATCAATATTGTGAAATATACGTTCATTATTGAGTTGTGGGGTGGTGTTGTTCTAACAATCGCATTTACTTTTGAAGGCTTTGAATTTGGAAAGGCACTTTACTATGGTTTCTTTCACAGTATCTCAGCTTTTTGTAATGCTGGTTTTGCTCTTTTTAATAACTCACTTGAAAACTATGCAACGAACCCACTAATTCATGGAACGATCTCTGTTCTGATTATTCTTGGAGGGATTGGATTTATTGCCCTTAAAGAACTTAAGGAGCTAATTAGTCGCGAAAAGACAATCGTTAGGTTGGGGATGCACACAAAGATCGTTCTCATTACAACCGCAGTTCTTATTGTTGGTGGAAGTATTTTTATTTTCTTCGGAGAATTCCTCGGAGCACTGGATGGTTATACGTTATGGGAAAAGATTCAAATTTCGACTTTCCAGTCGGTAACCCTAAGAACAGCAGGATTTAATACAATCCCATTAACTAGCTTAAATAAATACACCCTTTATTTAATGACAATGTTTATGTTCATTGGTGGCTCTCCAGGATCAACTGCTGGTGGGGTTAAGACAACGACTTTAGCAATTCTTGTACAGTCTATTATGTCGACATTAAAGGGTGATAAGAATGTTAGAATGTTGGATCGAACAATTCCGTCACCACTTGTTGTTAGAGCGACGGCGCTAATGTTTATCTCTATTCTAATTACAAGTTTCTTTATTTTCTTAATGATGAAATTAGAACCAGACCAAGATTTTCTAACTCTATTCTTCGAGGCCATTAGTGCTTCAGGGACAGTTGGATTAACGTTAGGGGTAACTCCTTATCTTTCAATGTTTGGAAAACTCGCAATCTCGGCCCTGATGCTTGTTGGTAGAATTGGGCCGTTAACATTAATTCTTGCTATTGGTGAGAGACAAAAAAGCTCAGGTAAATTTGACTATCCAGACGGTCGTATTATGATCGGGTAGAATTTATATATCTGATATTAAAGGAATATTATGCTTGTCGCAGTTATTGGACTAGGTACATTTGGAGCAAAAACGGCAGTTCGTCTCTATGAGAAAGGCGCTGAAGTTATTGCTATTGATAAAAATATTGAGCTCGTTGAGAAGATCAAGGATAGAGTGACACATGCTGTTTCTCTTGATGTTACAGATGAGCGATCACTTCGTTCCGTAAATATTTCCGACGTCGATGTTGCTGTTGTGGCCATTGGTGATCATATTGAAATGAGTATCATGGCCGTATCAATGTTAAGACGTCTTGGGGTAGGTCGAGTTATTGCAAGGGCCACTTCTGGTCTACATGAGCACGTCCTACATGAAATCGGAGCCTCTGAAATCATTAAGGTAGAAGAGGAAATGGGGGAGATTATGGCCTCCAAAATTATTGCTCCACACGTTCTTCAGCGTTATAACTTCGCAGCAGGATACTCTATTGTAGAGATTGAGCTTGGGAAGAAGTTTGAAGGAAAGACTCTTGTTGAGTCGAAAATTAGACAGAATTATTCATTAAATATTGTAGCTCTGCAAAAGAAGGTTCCTTATATTGCAGAGGATGGAAAATCAGCTTATAGAAAGGAAATTAATGATTGCCCGATGCCAATGGACGTTATTGAATCAGATGATATCGTTGTTTTAGTTGGTAGTGAGGCAAACTTTAATAAGCTTTTTGCTGATTTAGCCGAGGGGTAGAGTTTGAATTTATCACTAAGAAATAGAGTCGCAACAAGTTTCTTCCTTGCTGGAATTGTTGTTATTGTTCTCTCTTTCATTATTTTTCACCACCTGAATTCTTTAAACAAAGATATTCAATCGGTTTCTAATAAGTCTAATAGAGCAACAATGTTAACTGATGAGATCAGAATTTCTGTTGTAAGGATTTTGAAAAAGCAAAGAGAAATTCTTGCTAACAAACCGACACCTGAGTTGATCCAAAGTATTTCTAATTCATGCGAAGTTTTTACTTCCCAATTACAGCGACTGGATTCCCTCTACTCAGAGCCTGAAATTAAGAAGAATATTGGTCAAATGCTATCTTATGTCGACTCCTTAAAAGTTGTTCTCGGAAAGGCCTCACTCTTTCACCGGGATAATATTGGGATGACTTCTGTGGGGGAGCTTGCTGATAAGATTCTAGAGTCATTTACAGAGTTTCAATACATTCAATATAGCCAAAATAAGGAAAGAGACAAGAAGATGAAGGAAATCATCAAGGCCACGAAAGGTAAGATGATGACGACTCTTATTAGTGCTTTTCTTTGGATTATTATTCTGGGGCTCGTTATTCCTGGAAAAATTGCACTTCCATTTAAGAAGATTAAAGATGCGATTAGAGAACTGCAAGACTGTAACTTTGATGTTTCCATTTACTACTCTCAAGATGATGAGATTGGAGAAATTGCTCGAGAGATGAATAAAATGATTCACTCATTTAAAATCTTTGAAGAGCTAAGGGCCGATAGGATCCTTGTTGAAAATAGAAAGTTTGATGTTCTCGCGAATATGGTTAAAAGACCTGTTCTTCTTGCTAACGCCAAGGGGGAGTTAATCTATCTTAATAATAAAGTTTACTCACTACTTCAGGTTCAATCAGAAGATTGTATCGGGAAGGTCATGACTGAAACAGTCATTCCTCAATGTATTATTGATACTTATGACTTAGCGATTAAGCGTAGATCAAAAATTGAAAACCAAGAAATTGCCATCGAAAAGAAAGAAGAAAGCGCAAAGAATGAAAAAGAACTTGGTGATAAGATTTCCCATAAAGTTGATATTGAAGGAGAGGGGAATGTCGAAGAAGGTGAGGAAGAAAAACCTGTAGAATATGTCTACCAAGGTTATGCTTCTGTTATCCCAATCCGTGGTAAAGAGTCATCATTGGATTATTATTTGATGGTTATGTCTAAAGAAGTTTATACAGCATAAAAAACTATATACTACAGGGGCTATTTTAGCCCCCTCTTTTGGTATCAAGAAATCATGATAAAAGATCTTTTTTTTCCCGATCGTTCTAAAAAATATCAATATATATTTGGAGGAATTGCGGGGGCTGCAATGGTGGTTCAAGTGGAGCCGCGGCGAGTGAACAAGGTCGATTGACTGTGTTGACGGCGTCAGTAGGTAATTCTCGACCATGTGGCGTTGGATGACAGGAGGAGAAATGAGCATTGAGTTAAAGGCATCATTAATTATAGCTTTTAGTTTGAGTACGTCATTCTTTGTTCTGATAAGTAAAACTTCGCAAGTTGATTTGTTGGGATTAAGAGACCTTTTATTTTTATTTAGTTTGTTTGTATTCATTACTATCTTATGGAGAGGGGTGATCAAGGTTTTTCCCTCTCTTTGTTGTTATGAGATAAAGCAAAATTGGGCATATATTTATCTAAGTGTTGGATTAATTATAATAGTTTCGTCAACAATATTTCGGTTTTTTTCTTAGTCCACTCATTGAAGCAGCTAAGAGAGAGTCAGGAGAAATATATTGTAGGCATTGTTTTCTCTTAGCTAAGTAATACCTTCACTAACAATCGCATGACAAGGACAAGCCGGTTCATGCGTATAACAATAACTTAAAGATGGAACAAGCCCCAAATCCATCAAAATTTCCGCTATTCTAGTTTCACATTAAAATTAATAACCGAGCTTAAGAAATAAAATCGGCTGTTTTAGCACTATCTATTCTTAGTTTACTTTCATCAACAGCGATGGCGGCACAGAAGAAAAAGAATGGGATGATGGATTCTTTACGAGTGATTTTGGTGAGGCTCTAGATGATGCAAGACTTGGATACGAATTAAATAGAGCTGACGTATGTGAAGCCGATCGTTATGAAGAACTAAGAACTGTTCTTGTTGATGACGCGTGATTGAATTTTGCAAGAGAATGTAATTAATATTTAATAAATTCGTCCTCCCCTGGTCTAAGGTTTTTTTATTTGAAGGTGCTGGTCGCACCGCGTATCATCAAAAAAAGACATTGTGCAGTTGGTTAATGGCTCGAAATTTATAGAGGAAGGCCCTTCAAATGTGCTAGAATCCATAAGTTAAATGGAGATATATTTATATGATAGATAGAAAGTACATTCGTAACTTTTCAATTATTGCTCACATTGATCATGGGAAGTCGACTTTAGCTGACAGACTGATCGAAAAAACGGGAGCAATCACTGATCGCGAAAAGAAAGACCGTATTTTAGATAATATGGATCTTGAAAAAGAAAGAGGGATTACGATTAAGGCCCAAACTGTTCGTCTTGAGTATAAAGCGAATAATGGAGAGACTTACTTTCTAAATATCATCGATACTCCAGGTCACGTTGATTTCTCGTACGAGGTATCACGTTCTTTAGCTTCATGTGATGGAGCTTTACTTGTTGTTGATGCTTCTCAGGGAGTAGAGGCACAGACTTTGGCCAATGTTTATATGGCCATTGAAAATGATCTAGAAATTGTTCCTGTCTTAAATAAGATTGATCTTCCACACGCTGAGCCTGAAAAGGTAAAGCAAGAGATTGAAGACATTGTTGGTATTGATGCAATGGATGCAGATGAAGTTTCGGCAAAGTCTGGTCTTGGTGTTGAAGCTCTTCTTGAGACAGTTATTGAGAAAATTCCAGCTCCGACTGGTAATCCTGATAATGATCTTCAAGGACTTATTTTTGATTCTTGGTTTGACCCGTATCAGGGGGTTATTTTCTTATTGAGAATGGTTCAAGGAACTTTAAAAACAAAAGATAAGATATATCTAAAAAATTCTGACCAAGAGTACGAAGTACTCAAGCTCGCTTGCAACACACCATTTTTTACTGAAGTGAAAGAACTTGGTGCAGGTGAAGTTGGGATGGTTATTTGTGGAATTAAGAATATTCGTGACGTTAAGGTTGGTGATACTGTTGTTCATGCTAAGAAGAAAGATACACCAGTTCTTGAAGGTTATGAAGAAGTTAAACCAATGGTCTTCTGTGGAATCTTCCCAGTTGAATCAACTGATTATGAAGTTTTAAAAGATGCTTTAGAAAAGCTTGCTCTAAATGATTCTTCATTTACGTATGAGCCGGAAACTTCTCAGGCCCTAGGTTTTGGATTCCGTTGTGGATTCTTGGGGCTTCTACATATGAATATTATTCAAGAAAGGCTTGAAAGAGAATTTAGTCTTAACTTGATTTCAACGGCGCCTTCTGTTTCTTACAAAGTTCAGCAAACAGATGGAACAATCACTGAAGTTGAGAACCCATCAGAAATGCCTGATGCTGGTAGGATTGAAGAGATCACAGAGCCGGTTGTTAATATTTCAATTCACGTTCCAAATGAGTATGTTGGTAAAATTATCAAACTTTGTGAAGAGAAACGTGGAATTCAGACAGGAATGAATTATATCACAGAAGAAAGAGTTCAGATCATGTACGATCTTCCTCTTAGTGAGATGGTATTTGATTTCTATGATCGCCTTAAGTCGATGACTAAGGGTTATGCTTCAATGGATTATGAGTTTAAAGGTTATGTACCTGCGAAACTTGTAAAAGTTGATATTCTCTTAAATGGTGAAAAGGTTGATGCCCTCTCTATCATTTGTCACAATGACAATGCTTACTATAAAGGGCGTGATCTTGTTGGGCGTTTGAGAAAAATTATCGATAGACAGCAATTTGATATTGCCATCCAAGCAGCGATTGGTGCTAAAATTGTAGCTAGAGAAACTGTAAAGGCCCTGAGAAAGAACGTACTTGCCAAGTGTTATGGTGGTGACGTCTCTCGTAAAAGAAAACTTCTAGAGAAACAGAAAGAAGGTAAGAAGAGAATGAAGATGGTTGGTTCCGTTGAAGTTCCTCAAGAGGCTTTCTTGGCAGTTCTCTCTGTTGATGATGAATAGAATATAAAAGGATTTGTAGGTTAAGCATGGATAAGCTTTTCTCTGTTTTAGATACAGCAATGGATAAGTACTCTTCTCAAGATCATCTTGAGAATATCTTAGCAGCAAAAGAAGAATATTTTGAATTAACGGGAAATCTTTCAGATGTCGATGAGGACTATGAAAGTCGTATGAATGGTTTTAATTACTGGTACCTAACTCAAAGAGGTAGCGAGCAAGGTGAGACCCTCATTCAAAGCTTTCTTGGTCAAGAAGAGCTATCAGATGATCTTAAAGAAGCTATTCTCAATATCAATCACTCTCTATTCGAATATAAAGGCTTAAGCTTTACAAAGAAGCACACTTTTAAAGATATCCTTCACGATAAGAAGTTTCACATACCTCGCGATAAGTTCCATCTTCAGTTAATAAAAGATGATATTTTTATTGCGAGAACTATTGAAGTTGAAAATGAAGTTTTTCTTCTCAATGACATTTCTGTACTACCTCAAGACATTCGCTCTATCTTAGTGAAAGAATCGAAGAAGGTTAGGAAACTTCAAGATAAGAATAGAGACCTACAATTTCTTATGGCCGTTGAAAAGCTTAAGACTAAGTGGCGTCGTTATGGTCACATTGATCCAAAGAAAATTTTTAAGTTCGACTTCTAGGTTATGCCTCTTTAGTCGCTTCAGAGTGCTCAAAGGACTCAGCTTCTTTCACACTATGTTTCTTACCTATGAGTAGATATGGGATAACTCCGAGTAAGTTCATCATAAGCATCGAAAGAAAGTAGAGGTTAAAAAGTGAAGCACCTCCACTAACTCCAACAAGTGCAAAGAGCTTATCAAAAACGGCATGGCCAACTCCAGCTCCAGCAGGAGCTATTGGAATAGCTGTTGCCAGAAGTCCTATAGGAATGAATCCATAGGCCTGACCAAGAGTGATTTCTTTTCCATAGAAAGGACTTGTTAACATCCAAAATCCAAGAATATTGAAAAACTGAGTAAAAATACTTAGTCCTAAACATGTGAGAGTTGTTTTCTTATTCTTTCCAAATAGCCAAACTTGCTCGAAGGTATTAGCGACTTTTTCTCCTAAAACAGGAACAAATTTTATGAGATTGAGCACAACTTCTTGAAGCTTCTTTGGTAGAAAAAGACATGTGATAAAGAAGCAACTTCCTGCAAAAAGGAGGAAGTTCGTGTGAAGCAAGATCTTTACGTCAGCAGACTTGGCAATCAAGCTTTGGTAGTTATAGGCCGAGATGACTCCTGTTAGGAAGAGAAGTCCACAAAGTCCGAAAACTCTATCCATAACAACTGAAGTTAATAAGAATGTCTTAGAAAATTTTTTATCAATATCTTTAACATAGAGAAGCTTAAGTACATCACCAGTCACAACTCCAGGTAAGAATGTACTAAAAAAGAGACCAATCCAGTTGATTGGAAAGATCTTTTTAAAGCTAAGTTTCCTTGAGGCTTTTACCTCTAAAATAAACTTCCATCTCAATGAAGTAAGAGTTATTGAGAGAAGAATAAAGAAGAGCCCCCATGAAAGATTACTTCCCGAATTCAGTAGATCGTTCATTAATTTAAAATCAAGCTTCCCACTTGAGACGAGCCAAAATAGGATTCCAACAGCAAAAAAAATCTTGAATGACGCAGCGATCATCGAAAAAAATTCCCTTTAAAAAGACTTAAAACTTAGATTGTATGGTGGTATTGTAGAAGGACTTTAACCGTTATTAAAGGATTAAAATGAAAATTTCTGTTATTGGAACTGGATATGTTGGCCTAGTTAGTGGAACTTGCTTTGCTGAGATAGGGCACGAAGTAACTTGTATCGATATTGATGAGAATAAAGTTGCGATGCTTAAAGATGGAAAATCTCCAATCTATGAACCGGGATTAAATGATCTTCTTGATAGAAATATTGCTTCTGGAAGACTTCATTTTTCAACTGGACTTGAATCGATAAAAGATTCGAAATCTATCTTTCTTGCTGTTGGAACACCTTCTGGAGATGATGGAAGTGCCGACCTGACTTATTTATTTAAGGCCGCGGAAGATGTTGCTGAAAATATCTCTGATGATGCCATTATCGTCATCAAGTCAACTGTTCCGGTGGGAACATGCAATAAGGTTAGAGAAATTGTTCAAAACAAAACGAATAAGCGTTTTCATATCGTAAACAACCCAGAATTTTTAAAAGAAGGTTCTGCGATTGAAGACTTTATGAGACCAGATAGAGTTGTCATTGGTCATCAAGATGATCATGCGGCAGATGCTATGGCCGAACTATATGAGCCATTAGTGAAGCAAGGAAATCCTATCTATATGATGTCGAACTTATCGGCTGAGATGACGAAATATGCAGGAAACTGTTTTCTTGCAACTAAGATTTCTTTCATCAATGATGTCGCAAAGCTTTGTGACATTGTGGGTGCTGATATTAATGAAGTAAGACAAGGTATTTCTAGTGACCAGAGAATTGGTAAGCATTTCTTATATCCAGGTCCAGGTTACGGTGGAAGTTGTTTTCCAAAAGATGTTAAGGCCCTCATTTATACAGCTAAAGAACATGGGACAAACTTAAGAATTGTTGAAGCTACAGAAGATGTAAATGCGGATCAAAAAGTCTATATGTTTGAGAAGATCAAGAAACACTACGGTAATGATCTGAAAGGAAAGAACTTTGCTTTTTGGGGAGCTGCTTTTAAGGCCAATACTGACGATGTTAGAGAGTCTCCAGCGATTAAGATGGCAGAGTGTTTAATCGATGCTGGTGCTACAGTTTCATTCTTTGATCCTGTCGCGGCAGAAAACTATCTCAAAGTAATGGGGGAGAAATATTCTTCTTCACTAAAATCATTTACTAATAAGTATGACTGTTTGAATGAAGCAGACGCACTAGTAACTATGACAGAGTGGAGAGAGTTTAGTTTCCCTGATTTTGAGGAGATTAAGTCTCGTCTTAAATCACCTGTTATTTTTGATGGAAGAAACCTTTTTAAAACTTCAAAGGTAAAAGAATTAGGTTTCACTTATTACGCCATTGGAAAGAGGATTTAATTGAATAAGCTAAAAATAGCTATCATACAATTAACATCATCACTCGATTACAAATCGAATCTAGAGAAAATTCAAAAATTTATATCTAGTGCAAAGGGAGAAGGGGCTCAGGCCATCTTTCTCCCTGAGTGCTTTTACTCACTTTCTAACGGAAAAGAACCAAGCCCATTTCTCGTAAACGAAAGTAATGAACACTTCGAAAATATAAGAAAACTAGCCGTTGAAAATAATGTCTACCTAATTGGTGGCTCTGTTGCTTACCAAAGTGAGGCGGGGGTTCTAAATAGGGCCTTAAATTTTTCTCCGACAGGAGATCTTATTGGCCACTATGATAAGATCAATCTCTTCTCATGTGATATTAAATCAAAAGATGGGACGCGAAAAAAAGTTGATGAAGGAATCATATATACTTCTGGATCAACTCCAAAAATTATTGAAGTTGAAGGTTTTAAGATTGGTTTGGCCATTTGCTTTGATCTTAGGTTTTCGAACTTACTTCTCCACTATTTTAGAAATAAGGTCGATATTCTAACTTTCCCAGCAGCATTTACTGTCCCTACTGGCCGAGCTCATTGGCATACCATGCTAAGAGCAAGAGCTATTGAAGGACAATGCTATGTGCTCGCGGCTGCTCAGTGTGGGGAAAATCACCCTAATATTCGAACTTTTGGTCACTCCTTAGCAGTAAATCCTTGGGGTGAGGTTATGGGTGATGCCGGTGAAAACGAAGGCTACATCATTGCAGAGCTTAGCAAGGAAGATTTGCAAGAGTATCGTAGTCGAATGAATCTCGATGAGTCTGTAAACTATTAAAATTACTTATTTGTTAGCAAGAATTTCTCGGTTTTTCTGAATTTTATCCGATAAGGGTATAAAATAGAAAGAGAAAGGAGAAACTATGGAAGTCTATTTTCTTGCAGGAGTTTTAGCCTTGGCCATCGGTGGCGGTATGATTTATTCGTTCTTAAACTATGTGGATAGAGAGGATGGATACAATAAAGATGACCATATTGATGTTCTTCCCCATGAGAATAATTTCAATCACAGGGAAGCTGAACTAGACGAGGAAAAGCACTCTGCCTAGCTAAATTCAATTACATGAATGGGTTCTCACCCTTATCGTGTTCAGTTAGATCGACAACTTCTTCGATGTCTGGGAAAGTTTGTTGAATGAGCCTTTGGATACCATCTTTTACGGTTGCCGAAGAACTTGAACAACCTTGGCACCCACCTTGAAGCTTAATAAAGAGCTTATTATTATCCACGTCGACAACTTCAACGTTTCCACCGTGAGCAGCTAGGGCAGGTCTTACTTGTTCATCTAGGATCGACTCGATTTTTCTGATCATAAACTTCCCTTATTTGTTTATTTCCTAATTTATATTATACTCTAAAGTTGGGACTATGAATATAATCATATGAATGAATTGTCTAGGAAAGCCAGATGAACGTGTTAGTTGTTGATGATGAAAAAGAACTTCTTGATTTAATGGAAGAGGAGATTGAAGCCCGATTTATGTGTCGTGTTGATACGGCAACGAATGGACTTGATGCTTTTATTCTTTGCCAGAAAACAGCTTATGATCTCATTATCTCAGATCATGAAATGCCAATTATGAAAGGTTCTGCACTCATCATCGGCATAAGAACAAGAGAAAACCTTAATCAGAAAACTCCTATTTTTATGGTAACGGCATTTTCTACAGATGGCCTAGAGAGCTTGCCTGAGCTTGAAGGGGTCACGTTCTTTAAAAAGCCATTTAGAATGAATGACTTTATGAAGGCCGCAGGAAAAATCCTCGCTTAATCCATAAGTTGATTAAGATATCCTAAGAGAGAGAAGGATGCGATTTCTACTCTAAGTATCGATGGACTTATTTTAATTTCTTTAAAACCTTTGCTCTTAAAGATTTCTACTTCATCTTCTGTCCAACCTCTTTCTGGACCAATTGCGAATAAACTAATCTCGTTAATATCGAGATCAATATCTTTAATATGAGATTCTCCATAGGGAGAGAGGATGAATTTTTGTTCAGTTTCCGGAAGTTCTAGTTGATTGAGGTATTCCTTAACTTCAACTTTAGGCTCCTTAAAAAATACAGCACTCTGAGACAGTCCTAAGCGCGTAAATTCCGAAGGGTTGTCACCTTTTAAGAGTTTGGATTGAAGATAGCTCTTCTCAGAAAGAGCCGCTTTAAATATGTGAAAGTTTTGAAGACCGAGAGACGAGCCGTGCTCAAAGAGCTTCTTCATTGTCGGAGGCCTTGATGCTCCAATGACAAAATGAATTGGAAAACTCTTTCCTTGAATCTCCGAGACGATTTCTAATTGTATAAAGGGGCTTACTTGGATAACTCTGCATTTCGCAAGGCCTTTATTTAAAATAGTGGCCTTGAGTTCATCACCAATTGCAACTTTAACAATATCTCTAAGGTGAGATGAAGAAGATTCTGAAAGTTGATAAACTTTTTCAGAGATCAATTCATTTTCTGTCATTATAACTGAATTCATATTAGTAGTTCCGGTAACTTACTTTAATTTCACTTTCTCAGCTTTTGCATATGTAGAGATATGAAGTTTAAAACAGCTTTGACAGAGATAGTCAAGAAACCACAGACATTTACATTATTTACTGCGCCAATGGGGTGGGGAAAAACACGCTATATTTGGGAATTACTTGAAAGTGAAAAGAAGCTAATTCTCTTTTCTCCGTTGCGCTCAGTTGTCGATGAGCTCACTCAGAGAGACTTTGTCGTAGCTTGTGAGAGGTCAAATTTCGATAGTAGCTTAAAGCGCTTTATTAGTATGGATAAAGCTATTCTCGTTACGACAGTAGAGTCATTTCCTTGGGAGTACTTGGAGTACCTCTTGGAGAAGACTGATCCTATTTGCGTACTTGATGAATTTCATCTCTTCTATGAGTGGGGGCAAAGCTTTAGGCCAAAACTTTATGAGTCCTATCGACTGTTACTTCAAACTGGTGTGAGAATTCTTGGCTTAAGTGCAACAATTGAAAAAGAACACTTGAATGAATTAGAAGTAGATATAGGGCTTAGTGGCCACTCATCTTTCTTCGTGAATATTGGTAATTTTCAATTACAGAGAGAGCCTAAGAATGTGATTAGAATTTCTTCTGATCAGTTGATTAATCAGAAACTTCTCTTTTATTGTCACACCTTTAAAGAAGGAAGATTGCTTGTCTTTGTTAGAACTCGTGAGCAGGGGAGAAGTCTAAAGAGATTTCTTCTCAGCCGAGGGATATCATGCTCACTTTGCTTGGGGGGAGAGGTTAGCGATTTTATGAAGAATGAATATATTGAAAAGAAGAGAGTTGTGATATCGACCAGTGCTCTAAGTCATGGAGTGAACTTGGAAAATATTCGTCGAGTTTTTCTGACATATGAACCGACGAAATACTTGACGTCTCAAATGATAGGGCGGGGAGGTCGATTTGGAGAGTCATTCAATGTTTATATGTTGGCAAATAAGAGTGGACGTTTTAGTGTATTAAATAATCTCAAAGAAAAGATTCAGTTACTATATTATCAATTCCTGAATCAATCGATAGGTCTGTGGATTTGCTAAGATGAGCCAAGTTGAAGGTATACTAATTAATAAAATTCCTTATCAAGATAAGCACTTGATCGGGCACCTTCTTCTAAGAAATGGCATGAAGCTTACGGTAATGTTCTTTGGCGGACAGGGGGGAGGAAAGAAGAGTAAGAGTTCAATTTTACAAATAGGCTATCTCTTTAAAGTGACTCTTTCACAATCACGAAAGTCTAGTTTTGAAATGCTTAATGCTAAAGAGTATTCGGAAAAATGGTTTCATAAGTCACTTGCTCTCCACCCAAAGGCATTCTACCTACTTTGTTTCTTCTGTGAGTTCGTTGAAAAGTTTTCTCCTCGTGTTTCAGAATACGATGATCTGGATTTAGATGACACTCTTCATGGTGGATTATTTAGAATTCTAAGTAATGGGATCTTTCAGTTAGAGAGGGCCGTTGCTGAAGAGAGCTTTAATCATGAAATGCAAACTCTTTACTTTTTTAGCAAAAAGCTCTCGTAGAATTAGGAATCTTCCCCCGAACTGAGGCCTGTGCTATTTCTGGTAGTAAAATCACAGATAATTCAGATGTCAGTCTCTTGTCTGAAAGTGGGGGATTTGCATTCAATTCGATGCTTTCTCCTGAGGTGCAAAGACAGAATATTGATGGGCACGGAAAAGTAACACGAAGAGCAATACTTGAGATAGCAAAAGCTAAATATGGTGAAATTCAGTCTTTTGAGGGAATGAATATTAATTGTTGTAAGGATTTAATGGAATATATTTGCTTTCAACAGAATATCCATCGTCAAGATTTCAAGACTTCTTCGATGATTTTATAGTCCCTTATTCTTTGTTATAGTAGGGTGTTTAGGGTATTATTGCCATTATGTGGCATTTACTTAAAAATTATTTATATCCCTATATTCATCCTTATAGATACAGAGTTTTCTGTGCAATTATTCTTTCATTTATTTTAGCATCACTTGGTGCTGCAAATGTCAGGCTTATTCAACTTATTTTTGATGAAGGGATCAGTGCCAATTCTAATTTCAATGATATTTTAAAATTAGCTGGGCTCTTACTTGGAATCAATCTTATTAATTTTCCATGCCGCTTCTTTCACTTTTATTGGATTCGATTTGTTGTCTTAAAGGCCACATGTGCTATTCAAGAAGACCTATTTAAGAAAATTCAAAAGATGCCAGTTAGTTATTTCACTCAAAGCAAGCAGGGAAATATCATTTCTATATTAGTTAATGATACTCATATTTTCTCTAGTGGTTTTCGTGCCAGTATTGATCTTCTGCGTGAGCCTCTTAAGGCCATGGCCTTTCTTGGAATGGCATTCTATTACGATTGGCAATTAACTTTTGTTATCTTTGTTGTCGCTCCATTCTTAGTAGCTATTTTTGGAGTCAGTGGAAAGAAGTTAAAAATAACCAAGGTAATGTTCAGCGTGAGCATGCTGAATTAACTCATAATATCTCAGAGGGGATTAGTGGTCAGAAGTTAACTAAGGCCTTTAATCTTCAAGAGTATGTTGTAGGAAGATTTAGAAAGTCCCAAGGGAAGTTCTTTAATGCTCAAATGGGAACAACTTTTGTAGAGGAGATTGCCCACCCTTTGGTTGAGGTTGTTGGAGCGATGGCCTTTGCTGGAGTTATTGTTTTTGCTCATCACAGGGTGGTTGAGGCCGGCCTAACGAAAGGGGCTTTTGTTGGTTTTGTTGCTGCTTTAGCGATGTTTATGGACCCGATGAGAAAGTTCTCTCAAGCCAATGTTAAGTTGTCGCAAGCCAGAGCTGCAGCCGAGAGAATCTTTGGCCTATTAAATGCAGAGGAAGAAGTTGATAAAGGTGAATCAAAAATTCTTAAACTAGAAGATAAGATTATTGTAAAAGATTTGAATTTCTCTTATGGGAATAATCAGGTTCTTAAAAATCTATCTCTCGAGATTCCTAAGGGGAAGAAAGTTGCTCTAGTTGGTCTTTCGGGCTCTGGGAAGTCGACACTAATTAATCTCCTTCTCGGTCTTTATCCTATTGAAAAAGGAAAGATTACAATTGATGGAAAGGACTTAACGGATATCAAACTTGGTTCATTAAGAGATCTCTTTGGGCTTGTTTCACAAGATATCTTTCTCTTTCATGACTCTATTATTGAAAACTTGAATTAGGTGGAGAGTTTTCAGAAGAAGAAATTCGTCATGCTTTAAATGTTGCTTATGCTTCAGAGTACATCGATGACTTACCAGAGCAAGCAGATACTATCGTTGGAGATAGAGGGGCGAGACTTTCTGGGGGGCAACA